>DATGJV010000596.1:0-15602 GCA_035295005.1 Ktedonobacteraceae bacterium
CATCCTTCTGGTTGCCATCTTACCTGAACCGGGCATTCAACCTTTCATTGACAAATGCAGGGACGATCTCCGGCATTGTGCTGGTGATTAGCGGGGTGGTAGGAACGATCGTTGGCGGATGGTTAGCCGACTTTATGCAGCGACGATTCGCAGGGGGACGTTTATTCACCTGTATCCTCGGTTTTCTGATCGGCGCTCCGCTCGTGCTTATAGCATTGCTCATCCACACGCTACCATTGTTTATCGCCGTCTTTGTTGTGGCTGGCATCTCGCTTAACTTTTGCACCGGTCCATTAAACGCAGTCATTCAAGACATCATTGCGCCGGAGATACGCGCCACGGCCCTCGGGCTCGCGCTACTACTGGCCCATGTCCTCGGTGATGCCGCAGCCCCAACGATTATCGGCGTTTTCTCCGATAGATTTACCCTGGGTACAGCATTGCTCGTGACCGCGCCAACATTCCTCTTACTGGCCGGGTTTGTCTGTCTACTGGGACTGCGAACAGTGGCGAAGGATATGAAAAGTATGCAAGATCAGCTGCAAGCACCCGTCATTCAAGAGTAAAGAAGACTCAGGTACAGAATAATTGCTGCCGATTGGCAGCAATTATTCTGTACCTGAGTCTTCTTTACTCACAAAAAAACTGGAGCGGGTTACGGGGTTCGAACCCGTGGTCTCAACTTTGGGAAAGTTGCATGTTACCGCTACACCAAACCCGCATGCGTCTTACTGACAAGAGGAATTATAGCTAATATATCGTCAGAAGTCAAGCGTTTTGTGATATGATGGAAAAGGGTACTATCACAACAGTACCGCCATTGTTCTCATTTACAATACCATCTAATTCTTGTGTTACTGATTGTATCAGGAGGCAGATATGGGTTTCTTTTCACGCCTTGCGACATTTTTTCGTATCCGGGCGAACGCGGCACTCGATAAAGCCGAAGACCCCGGTCAGGTTATGGACTACTCGTATAGTAAACAGCTTGAGCAGTTGCAACAAATCAAGCGTTCCGTTGCCGACGTTGCGACCAATGAGAAGCGGCTAGAACTGCTCCAGACGGAACTACTGGGGCGTGTGAACAAGCTTGATGCGCAGGCAATGCAAGCGTTACAGGCGAACCGCGAAGACCTGGCACGCATGGCCTTGCAACGCAAAGAAACGCTCCTGCCACAATTGAATGGCTACGAGCAGCAGATAGCACAATTGCACGAACAAAAAGAGAAACTGGTGGCAATGCAAAATACGTTGACCAGCCGGGTGGAGGCTTTCCGTACACAGAAGGAGATGGTGAAGTCGCAGTACAGCGCAGCACAGGCGCAAGTGAAAATTACGGAAACGGTGACAGGTATCTCGAAAGAGATGAGCGAGATGAATATGGCAATGCAAAGGGCGCAAGACAGGGTATTGTCTATGCAAGCCCGCGCCAGCGCCATGGATGCCTTGCTTGATGAGGGTACCCTCGGCGACAACGGCCTGTTAGGCGCGGGGTCGGGAGATCCACTTGACCGCCAGTTGCAACAACTTTCAGCGCAACAGAACGTTGATGCTCAATTGCAAGCCATGAAACAGCAGATGCAACTGGGTGGGCCAAACACGCAACAACGACAAATCGAAGGGCCAGGCTCCCAATAGGGATGTCTAGCCCTTTTTCTTCGCCTTGTCCCGATCCTTCTGCGCTTTATAATACGACTTGGGCTTCGGGTGACGCTCCGTATCAATATACGCAGCCTGAGCCGAGTCCTCTCTTGCAGCAACTTCCATTTCGTCGCGCTCACTGATCAACTCTTGCAAGTCATTGTAAATGTTGTAATTATCAATGGCCTCGCGCATTTTTAACATGTGACGCAACACGACAACTTGCGTGGTATTGGTCTTGTCGTCACGAGACGGTGCCGCACGCTGTAACAATTTTTCCACTAAATCCATGCTATCATCATGGGCACCAATGCCCTCAAGTCGTTCACGTACTACCAATAGCTGTTCATATAAGTTCATAGAAAGTCTCCCTCCTGATTTGTAACGCTTCCTCTCACTAGAGTATGGTAGCATAGCTAACAAACCACGTCAAATCACTATGACCTATGCGCTTAGCATGCTACCTGTTTCGCTGGCGGAGGGTGCGGGCGATACGGCGGGGAGGATCCACAAACCAGCTCCATGCACATTGGGCTACATAGACGCCAGCAGGCAGATGTGCCGGAGGTGCCTCCTGTCCACCAGGACGAGTGGTGCGCTCCACAATAGCGCGACGAAAGTCTGTGGGAGTCTCGCCGGGGAAAAGCGTATAAGCCGCGCTAATATGCTGCCAGAAATGCGCATCGCTGCCGCCAGTTTCGGCAAGGCCCCATTCACGATTGGCAGCACGCACAACGGGGCGCATGGAGGCATTTGCAGGTGTGGGATTATACATCTCTATGCCATCAATGGGATAGCCCTTGTTCAACAGTTCATCTATCTTCGCACGGCTTAGACTTGGCACAAGACGCCCAAGCGGATGTGGCACGATCACCAGCCCACCTTGCTCTTTAATCGCTTCAATGCTCTCCTCAACGGAGCGCATGGCTCGCGGCGCTTTCTCCACAAACAAACCAAGCAAATGCCCCTGGCGCGTACTCACTTCCACACCGGTAATCATTTGCAACTGGCTATGATGCTGTTCCAGGAGTTCCGCGACCCGTTTTGCACCTTCAACATGGTCATGATCAGTGACAGCAATAAGGCGCAATCCTTTTTTTATCGCCTGTTCAATCACCTGAGCCGGGCTACTCCAACCATCTCCCAGATTCGTATGCATATGAATATCGGCACGACTGTATCCGGCGGGACTGGTTAAGGGCATCGCAAATGGTGTAATAGCGGATTCGGAGATAGTATTCATGTGTTTTTCAATTTCTCGTTAGTGTCTATGATGAGGCAACGCTATCATAAAACTGGAACCTTGACCGGGAATACCCTGACTCTCAACCCATATCCGTCCATCCATTGCCTCGGTAAGTTGACGACAGAGGTAGAGACCAAGTCCAGCGCCGCGCTGAATGCTGTTAATCGCTTTTTCCAGGCGCATAAACTTGGTAAAGAGGTGAGCCTGATCTTTGAAACTTATGCCAGCGCCCCAATCACGTATCGTTATCAGGACAAATTGGTCCGTACCTGGCTCGATACCCTGACAATTTGCTGCCGCTATACGTTTGTTTACATCGGTATAATTGATACTCGCAGCACTCAACGTGATATTCGTAGAAGGCGGCGTATATTTTAACGCATTACCCACGATATTCAAGAGGATCTGGCGCAAACGTAGATCATCTACCCAGACATACAAATCATCGGTGATATCTATCTCTACATCACGTTCCTCCCGTGTAATGGTAGGTTCCAGGATTTCAAGAATCATCTGTACTGCTTTCAAAACCTGTACCGGACCGAGATTGAGCGACACTTTATCCTGGTCTACACGACTGGTATCCATGACATTACCAAGCAAAAGCACCAGCTCTTCACAAGCGCGACGTGCATTATTGATAAAACGGCTTTTTGTCTCCTCGTCCAACATAGAACCGAAACTATTCAGCAACTCAAGATATCCTTGTATTGAAGTCAATGGAGTACGCAGTTCATGGGATGCAGTCATCAGAAAATGATTTTTGAGACGATCAGATTCCTGCGCCTGTTGCAAGGCTTCGCGTAATTCAGTATTCAAACGAGCGTTGGTGATGGCTATACCAGCCTGCACACCGATTTCCTTGAGCATTTCCAGGTGACGCTGGGTATAGGCATGGGGTGTATAACTGTGCGTCGAGAGCATGCCAATAGGCTCACCTGCGTAACGCACGGGAACAAAGAGCAAGGACTGTGATGGATGTCCATTCCCAATTGTTTCTTCCACTCCTGTCGAATCATCGTTGGCAAAAGCCGTATATTCTTGCGCCGTAGAAAAAATACGCCCTACTTCCGCATGGTACAGAAAATCGCGAGTCCGAGGACGCATGATAATGTATTCCTCTGCCGGGTATTCGATACCCTCATCAATAAGGTAATCCATAAACATCTTATCGGTTGCACTGGCGTAACGGGAAATTAAGAATGCGTCCGTTGGCATGACACGCCGGACTTGCTCATAAATTGCCCGGTACACCGTCTGTAAATCATGCAATGCATCTGGAGACGAGAGCGCCTCCCCTACCTCTATCAGGGCCGCCCGTTCTTCACTACTGCGACGAGCTTCCTCATACATGCGTGTTCCCTCGATCACCACCGCTGCCTGGTTAACAAACAATTCAAGCAAGGCCATAGTTTCAAGAGTTGGCCGCAAGTCATCCAGAGGAGAATCCGGTGTTAAAAATCCCAGGAGCGTATTATCAGCGTTTGTAAGAGGGACAACCAACAGATCATTGGGATTCCAGCGGTGCGAAGGGGGAAAAGAAGACCCCGAAAGTGGTCGAGGCGGTACATTTTCCTCGACAACCATAAAAAAACTCGTGACATATTCATTTTGCCATAGAGGGGCTTCTGCTGGAATGAAGTATGACTCGCTGATGCGGTATGTTTCGTTGATCAACTCTGCTACTACATCTGCGGGTAAAGGGCGTTCACGCAGATAAGCCTCTTGCTCATCATTGATACCCGAAGACGCCTGGAAACGAAAATATCCCGTATCATCAGAGATATACAGGGCAGAATAGCGAAAACGTAAAGCCTCGCAGACCGAAACCGATACATGCTTGAGCAACGCCTGTGTATCCATTTGGATGCGTAGCGAGGACCCTATATTTGTAATATGCTTGAGTACTTCACGTGCGTACTCCAGATTGTTCTGCGTCTGCTGCTTCACCGTCTGTCTACTGTCTTCACAGAAATCCTGTGAAACATCAAATTGTTTCAATCATCAACCTCATCTTCAGGATATTTCATTCCAATTATAACATATCAGTCGCGATTAGTTGCATATTCCTGTGTACCTGATTGTATGGTACTAATTTTATACAAGAAAAAGAGGTACCAGAGTACTTGAAAAGCTAGCTACCCGGTACCCTTGTTTCTTGCACTATTCATGAACAAGCTTCAACGAATACCAGGTTGGTATAAAACGTACTGCCACCGGCGAAATCGGCGAGGCGATCGGATGTTGTCCAGTTAATGTTATGCTGGTCGGGGCTAAATTCGGGCCACCAGACGGTAGTAGTCGCCAGTACACCGGGGCGCACATCCTCCGTCACGTTTGCAATGAGCAAGCACGAGCCTCGCTCATTCCGAACGCGCACCTTTTGCCCGTGCTGGATACCACGAACTTCGGCATCCTCCGGGTGTATACGCAATGTTGGCGCACTTTCCTTGTTCCTCAATCGCTCCTGATTGCCAAAAGTCGAGCTGACGAAATGGTGCGCGGCAGGGCAGACAAGCGATAAACGCCCATCCATGGGTATATGCCCATCTTTCCCTCTATGTGACTCCGCTTCTGGTTCCCAGTTTGGAACAGGATCATAGCCCTTCGCGGCAGCTTGCGCTGAGTATAACTCGACCTTGCCGGAGGGAGTGCGGAATACGCCATTGGCAAACGGCACACGGTCTTCATCAGGTATCGGAAAGGAAACGGTGCCTTCAGCCTGTAAACGCTCCAGGGTAATATTCGTAAGTCTGGGATTCTTTTGTGCGGTCGCGGCCAGAATACTCCCAATAACAGCGTTGGCATCTTCTTGCAGCCACGGCTCGTTAAAACCCATACTCGCTGCCAGCGTCCGCATCACATCCCAGTTACTGCGGGTCTCGCCTAACGGCTCAATGGCGGGTGTATTATATTGCAACGAGAGATGTCCATAGGGTTTGTGCAAATCAACATGCTCTAACTGGCTCGTGGCGGGTAGAATGATATCGGCATAGCGAGCGGTTTCCGTCTCAAACAGGTCATGCACAACGGTAAAAAGGTCATCACGCCGCAACCCCTCTGCAATTTTGCTGGCATTGGGCGCGGAAGCTGCCGGATTGGCGTTATAGACGTAGAGGGCGTACACAGGCGGATTTGCCTCACCAGTCAATATAGCACCCAGCCGATTCATATTAAGTATGCGCGGCATGGGTGGGCAAACATCATCATGACGATGTGTCACCATTGCAGCGTCCCAGCGTAGCCAATCGCTGGTACTATACATCAATCCACCACCCTCGATACCATACTGACCAGTTAGCGCGGGCAGGCAGGCAAGGGTACGCACCGTTTGCCCTCCATTCGTATGGCGATTGATGCCATCGGTGACACGCAACAGCGCAGGAGTAGTTGTAGCATATGTATGGGCAAGTTCACGAATTACCTCTTCAGCAACACCTGTAATGAGTGCGGCTCGCTCAGGAGGAAATTGCATAATGCGTTCCAACAGGTGTTCCCATCCAACGGTATGTTCATTAATCCACTTCTGCTGCTGCAATCCTTCTGTGACCATAACATGCATCATACCCAGTGCCAGCGCGGCATCCGTACCGGGAAATGGCGAAATATGCTGGTCTGCTGAGCGAGCGGTTAATGTACGTATCGGGTCAATCACAATCACTCGCGTACCACTGTGCTGCGCTTCCCGAATAAATGGCATGATATGTGGCGCGGTACTGGCGGGATTGCTCCCCCAGATGAGAATCAATTTGCTGTGCAACAACATGTCAGGCGCTGGAGCAAGGCGTCCACCAACGGTGAGCAAGACCGCTTCCTCGGCGGCATGACCACAGATGGCACGTTCCAGACCAGATGCGCCCAGTCGATTCCAGAAACGGTTATCGGTGACAGCCCCATTTACGAGTCCGAGTGTTCCCGCGTAACTGTAGGGCAGAATGCACTGCGCTCCATGTTGCGCAATAATGTCACGCCAGCGCAAAGTAATTTCCGCAATAGCCTCATCCCATGTGATGCGTTCAAAACTCCCGCTACCTTTAGAGCCGACGCGCCGCAATGGATACAGGATACGTTCGGGATGGTAGATGCGGTCAAGATAGCGATTCACCTTTGCGCACAACCATCCCCTCGTCACTGGATGGTCTGCCCGACCACGTATACTCACAGCAACGCCCTGTTCATCCACTTGCGTCTCTAATGCGCATGTATCGGGACAATCATGGGGACATGCGCCATACACAACACGCAGGTTTTTGCGCTCTTTCGCAGGTGCAGACATTTTCAGTGACATCGTATTTCCTTTCAGTACAGATGATATATGCTTTTCGCCTGATAATCCCACTGTGCAATATTTTGGGAAATACGTCAAGAGCCAGGTCGTATGAAAGCAAACAACCGGTACTATTATTTAGGACAAAACAGGATTGTGAGCAATTGGCGATGCTAATTGCTCACAATCCTGTTTTTATCCGAACTATGTATTAAAAATGTTCAGGTGGAGGTGTAACGCCTGTGTAATCGCCGATGACAACGGCAGAGTAAGGGGCGTTGAGCTGGTCAGGGCCGTTGCCCACTACATTGGTCATGCCGTACTGGAACTCTATCTGCATATTGGTGTTCAGCACGAATATGCGGTCATTGAACTGGTCGGCAACGCACAACTCTCCATCACTTAGCCGTACAGCACCCGTCGGATTGGGATTCGCATTGCTATTTTTCCCCTTATTGGTGAAGTACTGGAAAACCATCTTTCCGGCAGGAGTCACTGAAATGACACGATTGTTGCCGGAGTCAACGATGAGCGTATTGCCATTGGGCAACCGGCTGGCAAATGCGACAATGTTCAATCCCTGGCTGAACTGCCAGACGATGTGACCGGCATGATCAATCTCTATCACGCGGCTATTGTTCTCATCAGCAATGAGAATATGCCCGTTGGAGAGCAGTTCCGCGCTATTTGGATTGTTTAATGCTCCCGGTCCTTTGGTTGGCCCATATGACCAGACGATCTTTTTCTGCTTATTGACTTCGATAACACGATTGTTGGCCTGGTCAACAATCATGATATCATGATTGGGCAATTGGATAGCAAAAACCGGCACATTCAACAGGCCAGGGCCAGAGCCTGAAACGCCCGCTTTACCATATTGCCAGACGATTTGACCATTTTCGTTTACGACAATCACCCGGTTATCGGGACAACTACTGGTGCCAGTGCCAGGGATAAGCGTCAGGCCATCGCCCAAACGTTCGGCATCATTGGGCGCGATGATATGACCTGGGCCTGGACTACAGTCGTTGGGATCGCCTGTGCCAAACTGCCAGACGATATTTTTTTGACGGTCTACCTCGATGACACGATTGTTGAACTGGTCCGAAATAAGCACATTGGGATGATGGTTAAAACCATCTGGTCCCGCTGCCAGAACTCTCTGCCCACGCACTACAATAAATGATAACGCGAGACTGGCAATAATCAGGAATGCTATCATTCCCCCTACCATGAGTTTACTACGCGATGTTGCGATAGACATGGAACATTCCTCCTTCAAATTGATGATAGTGGACACAAATATTATGAGTATGCCGCACCACTCATAAGTACGCACTAAAGTTACACATCTTTCAGCATATGCTGCGGCCCAATAATTTGCAGGTTCAGGTACAATAAGTATGTAGGGTATGCTTGAAAACGAGCAAGCAAACTACAGGAGCGTTGCGCAGGTAGAGAGGGTGAGGATGATGGAAGACTCCCACACAGCGGCAGGCTATGTTATCGCGATTGTCGCTGTTCTTGGTTCAGCATGGTTATTGCCCCCGTTCCCCATATTTATCTTGAGCATTGGCCCTTTATGTCTAATTGGCCTGCTCATGTTCATCCTCTTCCGTAAATTACGCGCACGGCAGAAGCATTCTGTGAGAGTACAACAAAACAAGCTCTTCCACGCGGGGAAAGAAAAAGCTGCTTAAAAATGAGCGGGCTACCCGGTTTATTCAGCTTTTCTAATCCCAGGAACCGGTAGCGGTGAGCCAATCCAGGATAGTTTCGGGAGCATGTGATATGCCGTCCTGACGCTGCGAACAATGGGGCAATGTATGAAGTACCGTTGCCCCATACTCTTTAGAGATGACACGGCGATCAAATAATACAACTGCATTACGCCGTGTCTCGCTCCATACAAGCCGGTTTAGCGCCCTCCGTAAGCGCAGGGACGCGGCTGGCACTGTCAATTGATGGAGCTGATCGTTATATTGTTCAGCACGAGCGGCTACCGGTGGGTCATTGAGAACTGGCATTGGCAAGCGCGTAACCACGGTACAGGCCGAGACAGAACGTATCTCCCCGACACTATCCCAGAAGGAACCCGCACCTAAAATGATGACATGCTCCTGCGTAGAGAAGTTTGACCATAGTTGACGCGGAGAACCATCTATCCCTTGCGCCAGTACCAGAATACCTCGCGCCTCCAACATCGGTTTAATAGTAGCATACGAACTGCGTAGCGATGCATGAGAGGTAAAAAGCACGACCAGTTGACCTTCCAGGGCAGTTGCCAACTGTACAAGCGCCTCGTCTAAGTGCCGCTGATACTGTGGCATATTTGGTTCGGGTACGTCATTGGGAAGATAGAGCAGCGTTTGCTCGTGGTGATCAGTTACCACTGATAAGGCTGGGTAAGTGTCTGTATCCATACCAAAACGCCCACGGCAGAATGAGAAATTATTATCTACCGAGAGACCAGTACCGGCAAAAATAGTACAGGAACCAGGACGCAACAACATGTTTCTGAAAAAATTTGGCGTCTGTGCGAGTTGTGAGTAGAGTATCGGGTACTGTTCTGATGCAAGCGGTGAGCCAGATGGCGGCTCCGTTTGTCGCTGTTGAGCCATTTGCTGCGTTAATGGTGGGGGTGACGGAGGCATGCGTAACCAGTACACATTGTCGTCTTCACTTAACGCCAACGCTTGCTGCCCCAGACGCTTTTGCTCCTGCAATTGATACGCCATTGCTGCCAGTTCTGAAGCAACAGAGTCCTCTTCGCCAATGCCCACATCGAGGCGATGGCGGCTACGTTGAGCGGTAAGCATACGGCGTTCGGCCTCGTGCGCGAGATCAATCACAGCTTGTAAACGTTGCGCGGCCTGTTGCCATGCACGCTCCACATTCATCCATGCGCTCAAGTTGCGTATTTGCCCGTTAAAGCGTAACGGCTGATCAGTGCGTTCATTGAAACGATTGCCCTGCCCTCCATGCCCACTCTGGCTACCATGAGAGCGGCCAGATGAAGCATTTCTGCCTTTATCGCTGCCACGATTATCAGTACCTTGCATATATTCTTCTAAAAGCTGGCTAAAACTTTTGAATACCTGGTCAATAGCATTGGAAGCATGGCGCAACATCTGAAACCACGTGCGCATGCGTGCATCAATCTCGGATTTTGCGATAGTCGGTGTTGTTGAAAGACCGCCAGGACCATTCTCTCGCAAAGAAGGAGCGGCCAGCGCCAACAGTCCCTGATAGCGTCCATCAGTAAGTTCGGTACCAATCGTATTGAGCAATGCATTCAGGCGGCTCTGATCCAGTTCCTTGCTACTCCAACGGGCGACCTCTTCCTCCAGTAAATCCGCGTCAAGTATCAGGCGGCGCTCGATGGTAGTCAAAAGCGAATGTGAGCGTGAAAGATCGTCAAACAAACCTGCGTGGGTTGTAACTACAATAGTTGCCTGTTTTATGCGTTCCTCAGCCCGACTGACAAAACAATAGCCCTTGCGACGATAGGTACATCGCTCAAATGCCGTACCCGAATGTGGATCAGCCGAAGGGATACGCTCGACGCCGGAGGAGATACGCCCCCAGGCAGTCGTCTCCTGGGGAAGGAGTGTCAGTTCGCTACGTTGACCAGTCGAGGTTTGCTGCGCCCACAGTCCCAGCTTGGCAAGCCCTCGTGCCTGCTCAGCAGTCAACTCTCCACTTGTGCGACGTAAAGCAGCACCGAACCAACGATGAAGGCACAGATAACCATCCTTTTGCGCAAGATAGGCAACCGGCAAGTTGCTCTTGAGCATTGCTTGCAAAGCAGGCAGCGTATCCGTCATGAAGCGACGCGCACTCTGTCTGTTTGGACACGCAATAACCAACCGCTCCGACTGATTATGTGCATTGGTCAGGGAGGCCACCAACCATTCGAGAACCGGCAACAATGCAGGTGTATAATCTACGCCGCCAACAGTCACTTCCATCAGTAAAGAAGTCTTCTGCTCTAATGCCTGGTAAATAGCCGCACGGGCTGTCTGATATCCCATGTGTGCGGGTTGCTTCGTTTGTTCGGGAATCACTTCGACGATGCTCTGCATCTGCGCCAGCGTTTCCAGTACAGGTTGCGCTGGTTGTTCAGTAGGAACAGTATTCTCCGGTGTATCAACATCTACAGCCGCATCCTGTTGGGCGACCGCGAAAGAGAGAACACGTGGGTCCACGCCGAGTTGGGAGGCGAAACGATCACCCAGGCTGCCACGTAGCAGATTGCCTCTCAGCCCATCTTGCTCCTGCCGCCGACGCAATTCTTGTCGAAAAAAGCCCAGTAAAGGCCAGCTTCTGGGAGCATCAAGACTCGCCAAATCTTTTAGCAAACTCATGTCCACAGTCTGCAACCGCTCGTGCAGAGCTAAAAACACCTTCATAGCCAGGATAGTATCTACCATCGCACGGTGACGACCCGGTGCCACCGGAATCCCAAGTGCTTCGGCAACCTGCCCAAGATTATAACTGGGTAACGATGGCAACAAGACTGTCGCCAGTTCAAAAGTATCTATCAAAGGATTGGTACGCACTAGCCCGCGACGGCGTAAAAAACTGACATCAAAGGGGATGCTATGCCCGACAATGGGCAAATCTCCGATGAATTGCTGCACCTTTTCGGCGATTGAACTAAAGGTGGGAGCGCCAACAAGTTGAGCCGGCGTGATACTGGTTAACCGTTGCACCCGATAGGGTACCGAACGCCCTGGATCAACCAGTGTTTCCAGGGTATCAAGTACTGTATTCCCCTGAAACTTCACTGCGGCAATTTCCAGAATTGTGTCCTGCTCAACATGCAAACCCGTTGTCTCAAGGTCTAATGCCACACGAACAGGCGGCTCTTTTGCCATATCGGTTTCCAACATCTGCTTTAATTCATCACCTATCTCTGTCTATTCAATTTCATCAGTGTCATCTATCTTTTGATTACACCTTGTCAGGCCAATCACGCAACAAAGCGGCGGCTAATTGGGCCGCTCGTCCCCTGTGACTGATACGGTTTTTCTGCTCCGGCGGAAGTTCAGCCGTTGTTCTCCCCAGTTCAGGCACGAAAAAAATAGGATCGTAGCCAAAACCATTCTCGCCACGCGGTGCATCCGCGATAACCCCCTCGATCACTCCCTCGACGGTTCGATGGTAGCCAGATGGTTCAGCTATGGTTATCGCACAGACGAAACGAGCAGTTCGCTGTTCCAACGGTACATCTTTCAACTGCGCTAGAATCAAGCGGAAGCGTTCCTCATAGGAAGTATCTCTCCCGGCAAACCGCGCAGAATAGATACCAGGCGCACCATTTAAGGCATCTATCTCCAGGCCAGAATCGTCGGCAAGGGAGAGGTGCCCCGCTAATTTCGCGTAAGTCAAAGCTTTGAGTTCCGCATTTTCTGCGAAAGTGGAGCCTGTTTCCTCAACATCTGTCTCTCTACGGAAATCTCGTAGAGATCGTAGTTGAAAAGGCATCGCCGAAAAAATAGCACGATATTCGTCTATCTTGTGTTGATTGGTTGTTGCCAGTAATAGCATGCGCATATATTTTCCCAGGTCAAATGACACAATAGTCCCATACACAAAAGTAATGGGCTAGTACACATCTTACCATACCAGGCGAAAGTTGTCGAGATTATTCGCGTCTCCAGACTGACCCATTTGGGGCATATTGTGACCTTTCATCCTTTGTGAACGTATTCTGAGTAGAAAAATGTATGAAGGGCCTGGATGTAAATAAAACTTGCATCTTTCACTCTTCTCAACCGTATTCAGATTAGGACAGATAAAACAGATAAACAGGTAGTCAAATAAATAGCCTGTCAACAAACTATGCTATGCGAATGATTGGTATTAAGAAAGTGCAAATGTATGAAAACACCATTATCGCACCCGGCTATCCTTCACAACTATACGTTTGAGCAGTCGCTTTTTGACCGTCTGCAAATGTTGGAGCATGACTGGTATATTCCCCGGCAAGATCATTCTACCAATATATTGCCAACATTAGCGATTGCGCTGAAAGCAAAAGACCCTCAACTCTACAGACACTCCTATCAGGTACAATACTTTGCTTCCAAATTGAGTGATGCCCTCGGTCTAGCAGAAGACGAAAAGACTACTATCGAACTGGGTGCATTGTTTCACGATATCGGGAAACTGGCAATTTCGGACGCAATACTCCAGAAGCCATCGCCCTTGACCCGGCACGAATTTGCGCAGGTACAACAACATCCACAGCATGGCGCTTTCATCCTATCACAAATAGGTTCTTTAGAACGACTGATTCCAATAGCCTATTATCACCACGAACGATGGGACGGGTATGGCTATCCCAATCACCTGCAAAAAGAAACCATTCCGTTCAACGCGAGAATCGTGTCTATCGCCGACGCCTTCGAGGTCATGATATCCCAGCGTCCCTATAAAAAAGCAATGACGACGGGTAATGCTCTCGCCGAGCTTCAACGTTGTGCCGGGACGCAATTTGACCCGGAACTGGTTCGTGTATTCTGCACAGCTATTACCGGGGAAATAATGGCTGCCGCCGCTTAAGCTAGTTGTTCTGCCAGAATATCCAGTAATTCGTCCATCTCGAAAGGCTTTCTGAGCAGATACATGCCACGCTCACGCAATTGATCTAACGGGAGCGATGCACCGGCGCTAATCAGTACGGTTGGTACGCCGCGCATATTCTCCCGTTCCTGCAACCGGTCGTATAATTCCAGACCCATCATGCCGGGCAACATATAATCGAGTAGAATCAATGATGGCTTCAGATATGGTGCGGCGTCCAGGGTCAATTCGCTTTCCGCTATCCATACTACCCGGTAATTCGTCTGTTCCAGAATGATTTTTTGCAGTATCTCTCCAATATCCCGGTCGTCATCTATAATCAATATCACTTTGTCTTCTGTTGACGATGAAGACGACGAATGCTCATTTTCCTCATGCGACATAGCATAGCTCCTTCAAATCAGCCAGATTCATCTGTATTGACGTTATAAGCATACATTCAGGGGTAGGAACAAAGCAATTAGTACTAATGGGTATTCCTATTTGCCGTGCTTAGACGTTTTTTACATCCTGAAATGCAAGAATCTCTACGGGCAAAAACGTTTCAACAGCAGTACTGGCAAAAACAATTAGGAAGATGAGGTATTGTTTTTAAGGAAACTGCTGAGACATGGGAGTTGCGAGAAGTAGAACAGAGTTGGAAGTTGCTCCACGCTGTTCCTGGTCAGATACTATTTCTCGTGCTGACGATTCTCTCCTTTATTCTGATTGTATGGAATATACCCCTGCTATGGTTCTATCTGATTATGTCAGGGCTTTTTGTCTGCATCCTGCTCATACGTGGTTGGAGCTACATAACCGGCCTGGCACGCCTACGTGCGAGAGCAAATCAGCGCATCACCTATAGCGACCTGCGACAACGCCGGCTCTCCGACTATCGTTGGTCGCCATTTCGCTGGCTCATCATTTTAGCCGTGGCCTTTGCGATGATCGTGACCGTCTTTGCACTCCCCTATCTTCCTGCCACTCTTTTTGCACACATACCTGATGGTCCCTCTGTAAGCCTTCCGCAGGGCAAATGGATAATCATTGGAATGAATGTCGGAATGATTTTGATTTGTACCGCCGCGGAGATACTCGCGCAACGGGTTGCAACATTTTCACGTCTGCTCGTCATCTCTAATCCGCCAATTGCCCGGCAGGTTGATGATATGTTCCGCTCAAAAGCTATCTGTGAATTACAGGGAGATGAATTTACCGCCATAGCCTATCTTTTTATCACCCAATTTGTCCTATTATCGTTTGCCATCTTTGACCAATTCCCAGCCTATCTGCACCCCGTCTTCTGGTTCGGACTGATTCTCGCGGCACTGCTTTATGTGAGCGGTTTGACCAGCTATGGACTCAACGGGCGATTGGGGGGTAGCATATCACGCTGGCCCTGGCAACAGGAGGCGCAATAGTGAACACCCCCTTGCTCATTCTGAACCAGGAAAGCCCGGTTCCACCCTATGAGCAAATTCATGCGCAGATACGCACGCTCATAGCATCACTGCAATTGCTTCCCGGCACACTGCTGCCATCAGTGCGCCAACTGGCACGCGATCTCGGCGTTGCCCCCAATACCATTGTGCGTGCCTACAACGAACTTGAACAAGGTGGCTGGGTTGTTCCAGTAGCACGCCGAGGCGTCATCGTCTCAGAGCATCCACCGGCAATGGCATCCGAAGAACGGAGACAACGCCTATCACAAGCCGTTTCAGAAATGCTCGTCGCCACCCATCAACTTGGCATACCCGTTGATGAAGTGTTCGCCGAAATTGAGCGACAAAACGACGCAAAGCCCACAAGAAGATGAGGGCTTCCTTCATCGTCCGCTAACCTTCCTGTTTTGTCAGGGCTACAAAAAAAGGCTTG
>DATGJV010000597.1:0-4037 GCA_035295005.1 Ktedonobacteraceae bacterium
GCTCGGCATCCTGACAAAACCGCTCCACTTAGTTCTCCTCATGGGTGCTGTCATACTGCTGACGTTGCAGGCGTTGGTAATCAACCGCCTCGCGGGTGTTCCCTACCCGCTCTGGAACCCGATTCGCGAGACGCCCATCGGTGGCGATACCGCGAAGGATGTGGGAGCGCAAAAGTGAGTAGAGCAATGACAGACGAAAAAACATTGATTTTGGATAGCGTATTTCCTATAGAATATGGTATACTCCACCTGTGAAAAATACACATAGATCTGAAGAAGAAAAGCGCCCTTATCACTCATTGAGGCGCCAACATCAGGCAGCGGAGACGCACCAGCGTATCCTGGCCGCCGCAC
The DNA here is from genome assembly GCA_035295005.1 of Ktedonobacteraceae bacterium. Taxonomy (GTDB): domain Bacteria; phylum Chloroflexota; class Ktedonobacteria; order Ktedonobacterales; family Ktedonobacteraceae; genus DATGJV01. The sequence continues at coordinate 355 of DATGJV010000597.1, forward strand.
GTGAACTGCTTACCAGCAAGGGTTATGCGAGGATGACTCTGGAGGAGATTGCCGAGGCCGCCGGCGTCTCTCCGAAAACCGTCTCAGCGGTCGTTGGGTCCAAGACTGCGATCCTTGCTGAACTCGTGAACCCTGCTGCTTTCGATGTCCACATTCAACATCTCCTTGACCAGCTTCGTTCGAGTCAGGAACCAGTGGAGAGGGTGAAACTTGTCGTGCTGATTACTCGCCAGGTCTTCGAGTCATTTACCTCGGAGTTTGAGCTTCTGCGGACTGCTGGTGTCGTAGCCCCCGAACTGGCGGATCTGGCACAGCAGATTGAGGCGAGACGCCGTCAGAGGCAGGCATATCTGATTGCTGATCTGCGCGAACAAGGAGTATTGTGCCGTGGCCTCTCGCTTGAGGAGGCCACTGATATACTCTGGTCGCTGACGAGCTACGATCTCTACCGTATGCTGGTTATAAAACAAGGCTGGGAAGTTTCGCGCTATGAAAGCTGGCTGATCGCTCTTTTGACCGAGCATCTTCTTCAGCCTGTCAACGAGTGACGTCGTCCTGAGATAGCACGGAACTGTTCAGGATACTTTACAATTCCTGGTGGGTCACTTTGTGGGGAACGTCAATTCTCATTCTCCCAATGATGGAGTGACCAACCGGATTGTGCTACTGGTGGGTCCTCTGGGCTGGTACCTGATCAGTGCAACAGTTGCAATTTTGCATGCGGACCAGAAGGTTGAAACGTCAAAGGGCGTGGAGGAGGAGTACGCGGGTCGTGTGTAAATTTGTGTGATGGGTCTTTATTCCCCTGATTCCAACTGACCCACAGAGGTCTATCAGTGTGATTCTGGCGTTACAGGAATCAATGTATCCTGTACGCCAGAATCACACTGATAGGCCATCAGGAGAGACTTTTATCACAGTGATGGAGGTGCGTGAGATGCTATCTTTATGAGGAAATAATAGCTCGGGAGATAGTCTTATGCGAAATATACTGCATACAAATGCTTCTATGCAAGATAAGAGACCGCGCCAGGAGCCGTTTGCGCGAGTGGCCCCCATACTTGCGGCTGCCCTATTGCTGGGGGCTGGCGGCGGTTTCGTATTAGCCTCAATATTGACTCTTACCCGCTCTTTGTCAGTGCCGCTCGGTCCCTGGTGGCCCGCGATGGCACAGGCGCACGGCCATCTACAACTCTACGGCTGGGCCGGTCTATTCCTTCTTGGCGTCTCGTTCCACTTCCTCCCCCGCTTGCGTGGCACACCCTTAGCCATGCCACGCTTGCTACCCTGGCTACTGGGTACGCTGGTTACTGCCCTTGTTTTGCGTATGCTCTGCCAGCCATTGCTGGCGACATTGAACACCAGTATCTTACGTGTTGGATTCATAGTGAGCGGCGCGGCAGAATGCGTGGCGCTCGTTGGTATGATTGCCTTGCTCGGCATCACAGCGCGGCGCGGCCCGTCTTTAGCGACCCGACCAGCGTTTACCAGTACTCTGCCGTTGATGGTAGGCGCATTCGTTTCTCTGGGTTTCGCCTGTATCGTAAATCTTGCCAACACAGTGCAAGCCGTTACATCCGGCGGCCTGGTTGCCGCTACGGGCGATGATTTGAACGTGTCACTGGGCTTACTCGGTTTCCTCGTGCCAATGGCGCTGGCAATGTCGGCTCGTTCATTACCCATGTATGCCGGTCTGGAAGGATTCCCCAATCACATCCTCCGGCCTCTGGCGGTTGCTTACTTTGTAGGTTTGCTGCTTCTCTGTGTTGGCATATTGACAGTTCCTGCTGCGAACTGGTTGCAAGGTCTGGGGATGACCTTGCTGGGCGGTGCGCTGCTCTGTTTCATTGGCGTATTTCTGCGTCTCATGCGTAGGCGTGGGCGACTACCACAAAAGGTTGCAAAATTGGCACCACAACCCGAGGCTGTTGCTCAGTCGTACAAGAAACAGGTGTCGCATGAGCGCAACGCATATGGGCCATTTGTTGCCCTGGTAGCCAGTGCTTATATGTGGGCTATGCTCGGCGGTGTGTTGTTGGTGAGCAACGGACTGACATTGTTGATACAGGGTGCGCCATTATTCGCGCTCGATGCCATGCGTCACAGTCTGGCTGTTGGCTTTATCGCGCTCCTGATCTGCGGTATCGCGCCGCGCATGATCCCCGGTTTCTCCGGTGGCACCATTGCCTCCGCTCGCCTCGTCACAGCCACGCTCTGGCTGGGTAACATCGCCGCCATTCTGCGCGTCGGCTCACTGCTTGCAGACCCATTGCTGGCAACATATGGTACAGTGGGGCAAACCATTGACGCCGTTGCTTTCGGTCTCTCAGGCCCAATCGGATTGGCGCTCGCCATCTGCCTCGCCGTCAATCTCTGGCCCACGCTCAAATTGCGACACATATAACTCCTATGTGAAAGGCCAGGGTACCCGCAAGGGAGTACCCTGGCCTCATGATTCAGTTGCTCTTCATCGCGATGTACGACTCACGAGCGGTACTTGCCCCGATTCATTATTGCGACCCAGGCCAAGACTGTGGAATGACGGGCTGGGCGTCATTGTTACCAGCATCACGGCGTCAGTTTGTGCCAGGACGCTGTGTGGCACATTTTCCTCCAGTTGTAGCACCATACCAGCCTGCAATTTGACGCTGTTTCCAACTGTGGAGAATGTGACGCGACCGCGCAATACCTGAACGAGAATCTGGCTGGTTGTCTGGTGCTCTTTTAACTGTTGTCCTGCTTTAAATGTGAAGAGAACCAGCCGGGCATCGCCGATATCGGACAACACCTGCACATAAGGTTTGTCTTCGTGAAATTGGGTGAGCTTGCGCAGATCGAAGACAATGAGGCTGCCGGGTTCTCCGGCCTCCTCATTTTGCCCCTGCTTCTGCTCAACTGTTTCAGGTAATTGACTCATATACTTGATTCCTCGAAATTGTGTGTCAGTGGTTACTCAGGGTTTCCTGACTCATTCTTCTCCCGCCGTTTTGTGGATGCGAATAACCCATTCTTCTGGCCCTTGCTCTTCGGGTTCCCACTTGAATTCACCTGGACGCTCCGCCATCATTTGATAGCGCAACGGCTTTGGATCATGATCATTGACGAGACGCAAGGTTTCTCCAGGCTTCAAGGCATCAAAACGCGCAAAAATGGTTGTATGCCGCTCACGCGGTATCATCTCACGCACATCGAGCGTGAAAACGTTGGTTTCTGCCATAGTGGTAATATACTCCTTCTTTCACAGAAAAGAAATAGTTCTGTGTCATAATTTGGGAAAATAGCAAGCAACTACTTACTAACATGTCTTCCACGTCTACAGTATGCCAGATATTTGTTGCATATGCTGTGACAAATGTCGCTGTCTTCTCGAATGATAGGGAGTACGCTACGTCTAAAGCGATGTGCTTTCAGTGAAAGAGAGGAACACGAATGGCTATGGATACTCCAACCCTGGAGAAAACGAAAGCGAACATTTATGAGGCATTGCACAACGTGTATGACCCGGAGCTAGGTGTGAATATTATTGACCTGGGACTGGTGTACAATGTAGATTTGACCGAAGACGGCTATGTTACTATCACCATGACGCTTACTACGCCCGGTTGCCCGATGCACGAATCAATCAATGCAGGTGTTGGCGTGGCGTTACAGGATATTCCGGGGATCACAGATGGCGAAATACG
>DATGJV010000598.1:0-12377 GCA_035295005.1 Ktedonobacteraceae bacterium
CAGCGAACTGCACAAAAAAGGCAGCGTGTATGTGATGGATGAGCCAACTACCGGGCTGCACATGTCAGATATTAGCCATCTGCTCGCCATCATCAATCGGCTGGTGGATGCCGGAAATACGGTGATTGTCATCGAACACAACATGGCGATTATCAAGAACGCCGATTGGATCATAGACATGGGTCCCGAAGGCGGCAACAAAGGCGGTAGAGTAATGTTCGAGGGTACGCCGCAGCAATTACTGGATTGCAAACAATCGCTGACGAGCGCGTACCTGCGCAATTAGGGTCTACTGGCTAACTTGAAACGGGATTGGCGATTAATTTATTGAATCTGCTTGAGAAGGTCGGCACATTTCTCGCCAATCATCATGCAGGTGATGCATGGGTTGACGCTGATCATAGCGGGGAAGATGGATGCATCCGCTACTCTCAGGTGGTGAACACCTTTGACGCGCAGTTGTGGGTCAACTACTGTCATTGGATGATCCTTCGCTCCCATTCTACAGGTACCTGCTGGATGATACACCGTGTTGGCAGTGCGCCGGGCGTACTCGGAAAGCTCGTACTCATCTTGTACCTGGCTGCCGGGCGCGAGTTCTCTTTTGATCCATTGTTGGAGCGCGGGTTGTGCGGCGATTTTTCGCGCAAGCTTCATGCCCTCCAGGAGAATCATTTCATCATGGCCCTCTGGATCGGTAAAGTACCGGAAGTCAATCAGGGGCGCGTCCTCCGGGTTGGGCGAACGCAGTTTTACTATCCCCTCACTTTTCGCCCGTGGAACGTTCGGCGTTAAGGAAAATCCGTAAGGCGCGGTTGGATAGCCTGCCGGGGCTGTATTCCAATCAAAAGGCACTAATCCGAAATGAAACATGATATCGGGAAGAGGTGAGGAAGGAAACAGGGTACTGAAGAGGCCGACTTCCCAATATTGCGTCGTTGCCTCCGGTACGGGTCGCTGCGCTTCCCAGATAATCACTCCTTCGGGATGATCGAGAAGGTGTTCTCCCACTCCCACTAACGCTACCTTTACCGGGATACCCATCTCGCCTATATGTTGGGGCGGACCAATACCGGATAATAAGAGCAATCTGGGTGTATCGAAAGTACCGCAGCAAAGCACGATTTCTCTGTTGGCCGCGATAGTGGCGTTGCTCGTTTCGACCGCACATGCGACGTTGTACTCATCCAGCACAATTTTGTTCACAATGGTAGTCGTAAGCACAGTGAGGTTTTTGGCAGATGCAAGTATCGGGTGGATGTAGGCTTGTGAACTGGACTGGCGAGTACCGTCGCGTGCGTTTAACTGGAAGACTCCGGCTCCCGCACGAAATTCGCCATTGGTATTGAAAGGCACCAGATCGAAGCCAGCTTGTTGCGCGGCTGCTAAAAACGCCTGACTCACAGGATTAATTGGAGGGTCTTTTTCAATATGCACCTTTGCAAAGACACGATCAAAATAGCGTTGTGTCTCGCTGGCTCCCCATCCCTCGCATCCCAGTTGTTGCCAGGTATCCATATCATACGCTGGCGCACGAAACGCGATGCAGGAATTATGAGAACTACATCCTCCCAGAAGTCGGCCACGGCTATGGCGAATGAAGGAGTTGCCCCGCGCCTGGTTTTCAATGCGGTAATCGTAATCGAGTTCCGTTCCCAACAGGTTCGGCCAGTTTTTCAGGGATAAAACGTCCATGTTGCCGTCGTCGGTAGGCCCCGCTTCGATGAGGCAAACGGTTATGGTCGGATTCTCCGCCAGACGTGCGGCAACAACGGATCCCGCCGTCCCGCCACCGACGATGACATAATCATACTGCTGCTGTATTTCCACAGGTTAAACCTCGAATGTTTAGCTCTCTTGCACCCTTTTCTTGTGTCGCTTACCTGTCTTGCGCTTCTGTATGAAGTCATCAAGGTCTGTGCGGGATATCCGATAACCTCTGCCTGTATCAAAAGCGTCGAGTTCTCCGCCTCGTATCCATTGCCGTACCGTTTCAGGATGAACCCGTAATTCTTCGGCCACCTCTTCGACTGTTAATTGTTGATCTGTCATAACATGCACTCCTCAATAGTTTCGTTTATTGTAACATGTTTGCAGTTCGTAGTACAAGTTTGTAAAAAGATGAGAATATATTGACAAAATAGTATATAGAAGCTTATAATTGCCCAGGGCTGTTAAAAGACAGGGCTTTGAACTGAAACGAAAAGTGATAAGCGATTGTCATAAACGCCAGATGAGGAGGAGACTATGAGTGATACATCACAGCAAGGGTTAATGTCACATACTGCTATTTTGAACCGATTAGTGCAATTAGGGTATGAAGTGCTGCTGCCGTGGGCCGATCATCTTGGGTACGATTTGGCTTACTATTCCATTGAAGAACACAGAAATTTTGGATTTTTTGTTCACCGAGAGGCGCAACTTGTGCGCGTCCAGTGTAAAACGGGGCGGCTAGAAAAAGGCGGGAACTGCTTTGCGTTCAACACGGTGTCTACCTCTCCAGGGAAGCATAGTATCCGCAAGAGGACGTATGTAGGAAAAGCTGAATTTTTCGCAGTATACTTGCCGGAGAATGGGAAAGTCTATATGATTGCGGTGAGCGAGGCACCAAGAAGCTCTGATATGTCACTGCGGTTCAAGAGCGCGGGATTGGTGCGTGGAAACCATAAGAAGACGTATACTGTACCCTACGAGGAAATCACCGATCCACGATTTCATTGGGCAGAGGATTATGAGATCTAGGAGGTGTGTGAGAGCGGAGAGGGCGGGAGTCGAACCCGCGGTCGGCTTTCACCGACAGTTGTTTAGCAAACAACCGCACTAGGCCACTATGCGACCTCTCCGTATGTATGTTTATTCCTGAGCCAATTGTGGCTAAAGAACTCTATCAGACTTGAATGATTATACGCTGATGCGCTGTGCTTGTCAATAGTTTTTTTGCGACAGCTCAACATCCTTGCGGGTGAAGGTAGGGACAGCTTTAGCCCGTCCGCGTCCTTTCCAGTGGCTTTGCATTATGGTGGAACTGGAATACGGACGGGCTAAAGCAGATGAACAAATTAATCTGGGAATAGGCTGGTTGACTGGCACATCGCTGCGGCTCGTGCCAGCAGGCGTGCTAAAGCAGGCCCCTACGCGCTGCGGCGCGGGTCCGGCCCACGCGCCGCAGCGCGTAGGGGCTTGCTTTAGCACGCCCACCGCGACGAGCGAAGCAATGTCGAGTCCCTATGTCCACTTTCATTATTGAATGTGCATTAGCTGTCCCTACCTTCACCACTTTCCCCCAGCAAAGATGGAGAGCCTTTCTGACAGACCAAAAGTTCTGCATCACCATACAGAATTTATTGCACTTGTAGTGAGAGATCACGCGCATCGGCTTCATTTTCCATCTTGCCGTTGTCTGGCGTATTTTTGCGCAGTTTCCTGCCGAGTAAGAGGTGTCCCAGGGCGACGATGAGGCCGAGGATGAAGCAGGCTGACCAGAGAGTGAGATTGCCGAAATGTTCCAGCACAAGACCGCCGAGGGCTGGACCGGTGAAGGCGGCTAAGCCCCAGGCGGTGCCGAAAACACCCGAATAGAGGCCACGCAGGTGTACAGGAGATATATCGGCTATAATCGTTGACCCCAGCGGGGCCGCAATCAATTCTCCCATCGTCCATATTATGACGGCCAGTGCGTAGAACGGGAGGGTATGCACGAAGGCGACAAGGCCGAAGCCCGTTCCCATCAATACTGCCGATCCGGCTAAGATGAAATGGCGTGGGAAACGTGGGATGATATGGCTGACGGGGACACTCACGCCAACAATCAACAGACCATTCATGGCGATAGCAATGCCATATTCTGCTGTACTCATGCCATGTGCATACATATCTAGCGGGAGCGTTGCATAGCATTGAAAGAAGATACAGGCAAACAGGAATGCAAGCAATGTGTAGGAAAGGAGCAAGGTATCTTTAAGGGCAATGCGTATTCCTGAGAAGACGGATATTCCAGAAGTATGTGTTTCTCTATCTGGCCGGGTCTCAGGGACGCCAAACCAGATACAAACGCTAAAGGCGAGGGTTGTCAATGCGTCGGCAAGAAAGAGTATAAGGTACGAAGTACCTGCTATTATGCCAGCAATGATGGGAGCAACGGCTGCACCCACGTTGATAGCCCAGTACAACAGGCTAAATGCGCGGATACGGTCCGCCGGTTGAATCAAATCGGCAACTGCGGCTGCTGAAGCTGGGCGATAGAGGTCTGTCCAGAAACCCAGGAAGATGGCAAGTATGGCGATAGCAGCGAGTAATTGCACAAAGCCCAGTATCAGTGTGATAGCTGCCGCGCAAACGAGTCCAAGTATCATGGTGAAGCGGCGGCCAATGCGGTCCGCGAGAAAGCCGCCGCTCAAACTGGCGCAGAATGAGCCAACGCCAACTAAAGAGGCAACGAAAGCTGCCTGGCTAATCGGTATTTTGCGCACCGTAGTGAGATAGATGGTGAGAAAGGGCAGGACGAACATGCCCAATCTGTTCAGTAGTGTACCTCCCCAGAGATACCAGTAAGCGCGAGGCAATCCTGCAAGCAGATGTGACACTCGTTTGCTCAAGTGGTGCAGCAATGAAGACTCCTGACTACCCGGTTATCGAATACATAGCATAGAACGATGTTATTACTATATAAGTTATACGGGTAGAGGTGTCACTGTCCAGAAGAACAGAAAAGAGCCTGAACTATTGCGGCAAATTCGCCGGGAAGATATAGAACTTGTCCGGTGGCGGATTGTTGGTGCCGTATTCGAGCGTGATGGCGGAATGTGAAGCCAGTGGAATCTCGGTGTGGACGGGAGAATTGAGCGCACCGGTGAAGGGTACGCCGTTGATGTAGACTTTCCAGCCTGTGGTCAGGAGCAATTCTGGCGGATAGCCAAGTTTGGGAAAGCCCTCCGTCCAGATGGCGAGGAAATCGTCGAGCGCCTCATTGGATTGTTGTTGGGGAGCCTCGATATGAATGATCCCATCGCTGGTATGCGTATGGAGCCAGTAGATGCAGGTACCATCGCTGGGAATGCCGATACCCTGCGGAACAGGTTCTTTTTTACCATTCACGTAGATAGTGAGATGCGCGTGAATGTGAAAGCTCACCGTCATACCGGAAGTATCGCAGGGAATACCATTAATGGCCGCGTGAGGAGGGTTGATGATACCATTAATCTGGAGAAAGACAGCGCCAATGAACCCCAGTAGTACCACGGTGCTGCCGATTGAACCCCAGAGGAGCAGCCGCGCACGCCGGCTCTGTTTGCGCCGCTCCATACGCGCTTCTCGTCGTTCTCGTCGTAGTTCTTCCTGCTCCGGGTCAAGCGGTGTTTGTGGTATCAGTTGCTGGCTGCTCATCTATACTAATCTATCTACCTGTCTTTTTGGATTACTCTTTCTACCATCGGCAGCAAGGTTTACATCATTAGAAACGGTATGGTTTGATGGGAGTAACTGTTTATAGGTAGGATAGGCGGTAATAGGCTGACTGGCACATCGCTACCGCTCGTGCCAGTGGGCGTGCTAAAGCAGGCCCCTACAGCGCCACGGGCGCGGGGTAGAGCAGCGCCTGCGGGCGCGGGAGATCGGCCAGCATAACGGATGTAGGGCCGCCCATGCGCCTGCAGGCGCGTAGGGGCCCGATTTATTGCGCCCACCTCGACGAGCGAAGCAATGTCGAGTCCTTTTACGATTCAGTAGCCAGTGGCAAGGTGAACCAGAAGAGAGCGCCTTCATTGGGGGCGCTTTCGACACCGACATGGCCGTTGTGTTGCTCGATGATCATTTTGCTGATGTAGAGGCCAAGGCCGAGACCCGCGCTGGAACCAAAGCTCCTGCTATTGACTTCGACGCCGTGGACGCGGTGGAAGCGTTCCCATATCTGTTGTTGTTCTTCGTTATTAAGCCCTGGGCCACCATCACGTACCCCGAAGTAGGCAGATGTCCCTTCCTGTCGTAGGACGATCTCGACGGGAGCGGCATCGGGTGAGTATTTGAGGGCGTTGGTGAGGTAATTGGTGATCACCTGAGTGATACGCGCTTCATCTGCAAGAACGGGTAGAGAAGCATCGCCGACTCTATTCAGGGTGATGGTGCGTACCGGGTGGATACGTTGTTGCTCTTGTACGATTTCGCGTACAAGAGCCGCGAGGTCACACTCATCTTCGCTTAATGTTAGTCGGCTGTCCTGTGTGCGTGAAATATCCAACAGATCGTTCACGAGCAGGTCCAGAAGTTTGATTTGCTGTTCCGTACTTTCCATCATGCTTTGCATGTTCTGGATGCTCTGCAAGCTCGTTTTGAGCTGGCGTATTGTTAGCTGTGTATTGCCCTTGATGCTGGTGAGCGGGGTTTTCAGTTCATGGCTGGTCATGCCCAGGAATTCATCCATGCGGCGGTTGGCCTCGCGTAGGGCGAGTTCATTGGCGCGGGCATCGGCGCGTTCGCGCAGGAGTCGCTCGCGTTCAATGACCAGCGCCCCCAGTTTCGCGATGGCTTTTGCCAGGGCAATCTCATTGTCAGTATACCTGTGAGTATCACCTCCATGATCAAGTGCGAGCAGACCAACCAGCACGTTATCAATGGACATAGGTACAGTGAGTAAAATATGAACATTGTAGGGATTGGGTGCAGCATCGAATGGTGGTTGCGCCATGTCCAGGATGACGACTTCGTTAGCACGCAATTGTGCCACAAGCTCCGGCATGGGGCTATCGCTGAGGCGCATGTTTTGTGGTTGCTCGGCCCACCACTGGCTCTCTTGCTCGGGCGGTAAGCCAACAACGGCAATGGGAGACATAATTTCCGTTTCCGGCTCGATAGCGGTGATGCTAACGCGCTGGCAACCGAGAACACTGCAAGTCAATTCGGCGATACGCTTTGCGACCCTGCTGGCAGACTTTGGTGCAAGCTCTCCTGTGATTGGCGCTGTGTCGGGTGTTAGAACCAGCGCCTCTGCCATAGCCAGTAAGGCATTCAACGTCTCCTGTGTGCGCCGTTCCAGTTGACGGCGTTCAGTCACATCGTGACAAATACAGAGCGCGGCGGTGATGGTGCCTTCCGCATCGTAAATAGGCGCGCCGCTTACGCTCAGTTGCAATGTCTGACCGTCCAACCTGCGGAACATGATATCCGCCGCGTTTGAGCCATTGAGAACTTCGCCGCGCAATATACGCGAATCAGGCCATTGATCATCAGGTAGAGGTTGACCATAATCGTCACACATCGTTAGCATGCTTCTGCGCTCCTCCACCGTTTTTGCAAAATAATTTGCTTCATTAGCGGGTGTTAAGCCCAGCAGATGGCGAAATGCTGTATTCATGCGGGTGATAGTATGGTCGTGGTGAAGAACAAAAATGCCGTCGGTCATGGTCTCGAAAACCGTTTCAAGCTCTTTGTTGTGTGTGAGTACTTCCTCCTCGAATTGGCGTAGCTGAGAAATATCATGTGTGATGCTCACTATTCCCTCTATATTGCCTTGCAGACTGTACAGGGGAGCGGCACTGACAAGGATCGAGCGTTCATGTCCATGGGGAGTAGTGTAGTGCATTTCGACACTGGAGACAGTCTCGCCGCGCAATGCGTGTACGGAGGGATAGTCATCGGGAGAAAATGGCAGTCCATCGGCTGTGCGCAGGTCATAGATATGCGGCATCTCTGCGATAGCGGCATTACTATTTTCAGGTCCGGTTACTTCTCGTCCGGCCCGGTTGATGCGCATAAGCTTTCCCTGCGTATCATAAATAGCGACGGTATCGGGTACCGTCTCGATAATAGCGTCGAGGCGGTTGCGCTCAATCTCGAGTGATGCTGCCAGAATCTCAGCTTTTTGTCGCGCCCTGCCCACCTGGCTGGCGACGATGGTAATAGCGAGGCCGACAAGAAGGAACGTAAGACGCTCAACAACATCGTCTCCGTTGTCCAGGTCCCAGGCTACCATGGAAGGTGCGAGCGATAAATTGAGAAAAATAACGCCAGCGAACGTTGCTACGATGCTCGGTCCCGCACCCCATGTCAAGGCAACGAGCGCAATTGCTAGCACTTCCAACAAGCTCACGATGGTATAGCCTGGGAATATGCGCACGAGTAAGAACGTGGCGAAAAACGCTACAACCTGTAAAATCACTGCCACAGTAACACCGATTACTGGATGTTGTAATCTCTCCGGTATCCATGTTGGCGAGAAGGTGTTTGTCTGGAACCATTGATAGAGGAACTGCAATGGCGGCCACGAGGTGAGATGCTCCCAAAATTTCTCTTTGTCCGGTATAACTAACTCTGAGGGTAGGGCAAGTGCATCTTGCTCATTTATCTGTGCAGTGGGCTGCTCATTCTCTTGTTGTATACTCATCTATTCTCTCTATCTGGTCTGGTGGCTGCTGGCACACGTCTCTTATAAAATACCACAACCATATGTTGGACAAAAAGAACCTGCTGTGAAATACACGTTGCAGTTCAGCTAAAAGTTGCAATGTTGCTATACTATTGTGCTATTGTACCAGTGGCGAGCTATCATAGTGGGCTAATAAATCAGCCGGGCCATCGTAGATTGCCACCGCGTCTGCCAGGTCGGCATCTTTCCAACCGCCACTGCGAAATGCGATGGTGCCAACGCCCACTTTTTGTCCCGCCTCGATGTCATATGCAGTATCGCCAATCATCAGGACAGCATGAGCTGGCAGGTTGATCTTTTGTAATGTGATGCGCATCACATCAGGGCTGGGTTTTGAGTTTGAGGTATCCTTCGCGGACGATTGATCCTGTATCAGGTCTGCCGCGCCCACGATTTTCAACAAATCTTTCAATTCATCTGGCTTTGCGGAGCTGGCAATTGCCAGCTTGAGGCCGCGTTCGCGCATACGATTGAGCAAATCCTGCGCATGTGGGAAAGGGCGTACTTGAGAGAGGTAGCGTTTCTTGAAAATCTCGCCGCGTCTTTTGCTTATCTTTTGACCTTCCGGGCTGCTGTTGTCCACGCCAATTGTTTCCGGCAGCACTTTATCGCCGCCCATACCTATAAGGGGGCGGACTTTTTCAAATGGAACTGCATAGCCTGACTCCGCCATTGCCTCAACCCACGAGTGGGCATGCGCGTCATTGCTATCCACCAGGGTGCCATCAACATCCAGGATAACTCCACGAATATGTGCCATTTCTGTATCCTGCCTTTCTCCAAAATGAAACTGCTACGTGCCAGTAGGGACAGAGAACCACTTTCTGTTACGCACGCTACAATTCCTCAATGAGCTTCATTGTTAGCATCCTGGGCCAGTGGTAGCGTGAACCAGAATGTGGAACCGGCACCAGGGGTGCTATCTACGCCGACCTGCCCTTCGTGCCGTTCAATGGTGGTGCGGCAGATGTGCAAACCCAGGCCGAGACCCACGCCGGAGCCGCTTTGTACCGCAATACCTTCGGCTCGATAGAATCGCTCCCAGATAAACTTCTGCTCTTGCGCCGGGAGTCCCGGACCTTTATCGCGCACGGCCACACGGACCATCTGTCCCTCTACCGCTACACGGACTTCAATTGGAGCATTGGGTGGTGAGTATTTGAGTGCGTTGGAGAGGTAATTGGCGATAACCTGTTCGATGCGATCAACATCGGCGATAATGCGGAGGGGTTGTAGCATGGAAAGCTCGACCGTGATGGGACGATGAGCGTCCTCGTATTGCAGATTCTGTACGGCCTCTTGCACAATCTGAGTCAGATCACATGGTTCCATGTGGAACTCAAGTTTATTGGCCTGAATACGTGATGCATCCAGCAATTCGTTGACGAGCCGGGCCAGGCGGGCAACTTGTACATCGGAACGCTCCAGCAGTTCCGCGGATGTAGCCAGCGATTGCTGGAGTTCAGCTATCTTGACGTGTTCCTGGCGGCTACTATTTTTCAAGCGACGTGCGACTAACTGGACATACCCCTTGATGGTTGTCAAAGGTGTTTTGAGTTCGTGACTGGCGATGCCCATAAACTCGTCCATGCGTTGGTTGGCTTCGCGCAGTGCCATTTCGTTGGCGTGGGCATCGGCCCGTTCGTGTAATAACCGCTCGCGTTCTATCACCAGCGCCCCTAACTTCGCAACGGCTTTTGTCAGCGCGATCTCATCGTCGCTGTAGATGTGGGACTCGCCACCATAATCAAGGAAAAGCAGACCGACCAGCGTACTACCAACAGCCATAGGTACGGTGAGCATAATATGGATATTGTACGGATTTGGCGCTGCATCAAATGGCGGTTGCGTCATGTCGAGAATGAGGACTTCGTTGGCACGCAGACGTGCCACAAGCTCCGGCATGGGACTATCGCTGAGCCGGGCATTCTCTGGTTGCTCGGCCCACCACTGGCGCTCCTGTTCTGGCGGCAACCCGACGACAGCGATAGGACGCATCACTTCGGTTTCCGGCTCAATGGCAGTGATGCTGACACGGCGGCAACCGAGAATACTACATGTCAACTCCGCGATGCGTGTTGCCACCGGGTTGGCAGTTTTCGCCGCGAGATTTTCGGCAGTTAGCCCGCTTTCAGGGGCCAGTACCAGGGCCTCGGCCATAGCCAGTAAGGCATTCAACGTTTCCTGCGTGCGCCGTTCTAACTGGCGGCGTTCAGTGACGTCATGAAAAATGAGAACACCGCCGACGATATCCCCAACGCTATTACGCATTGCTGTTCCGCTTACATTCAGCTGGACATCCCTTCGGTCATCTAAAGTGCGAATGATGATATCCATTGCATTACTGCCGGTCATCACCTCGCCTTTCAGCATGCGGCTTACCGGTCGTTTTTCCGACGGAAGTGGCTGGCCTTGCTCATCGCGCAGATTGAGCATATCACCTCGCTCATCAGGTGAAAGCAGAGCGTGTTTGGGGTGAATATTCAGTGCGATAAACCGGCGATAGGCCGTGTTCATTTGCAAGACATTCCCCGCGCTATCATAGATGACGACGCCATCGGTCATAGCCTCAAAGATTGCTTCAAGCCGACTGGCGTTGTCCGCCGCCGTGAACTCGGTTGCGAGCAGGCGGTCCTCGATCTGCTTGCGCTGAGCTAGCAGATGCTCTTCATGACTGCGCCGCTCTTTACGCACTTTCTTCCCATAGTTCAGAAAAAAGGCTGGCAGACGGGGTTCTTCCGCCACCATCATGCTGAGGTGTTCGCGGACAGTGAGATCATCCAGGTAGGTGATGCCGGGTTGCGACTCGAGCCAGAAATGGTATGGTTTCGTGTACATCAGCAACTGTACGACGGCATTGTAGTTATCTATGCCCAGCAACTGGCGTAATGCATCACGGCAACGTTCCGCCCGTTTTGGGTAAAGGAAAATGTAAGTAGTGCAAAGGAGAATGGTTTTTTCGAGCGCCGAACCGTATTCAGGCCACACCGCGATAAGCTGTTGCTCTTCCATAAGGAGTGCCAGCTGGTGATCAATGGTTGCTGGCGTGGGGGCCGGGGATGTGAGCAGGGCATATATCTCATAGCCCGTCAAACCCCTTGCGTGTAACAGGCTACTACGATAGACCATGCAGTAGGATGTGCGGCAATAGCGAGAGAGGTATGCCAGTAACTCATCCTTAAATAAAGCTGGTAACGGATTGTCTATATAAGAAATCTTCGTCTGTTGCCAGAGATTTTCGAGTATTGCTGGTGTCGCGCTCGCGGGCGCGAAGAAGGGCGGAATGTAGCCATAGCAGGTTGTGATCTCGGTAAGTATCCGCTCAACGCTGAGATGTTCACTTGTTTGCATAAATAGCCAGTCTCCACATGCGGCCAGATTTTCTAGCTTGATGCAAAGTATTGCATAACTAAGCAAGCGAGTCAAGCTGAACTATTTGTCCGGGGTGATATTTATCATAGACCGGCACACCTTGATGGACATCAAGATGTGCCGGTCTATGATATGCAAAATCACTCTTGCAGAGTCTTGACTATTTCTCGTACAAAGCGTACTTCATCGCGGTTGACCGTATGGCCCAGGTAGGGGTAAAGTCGCATAGTGACATTGCCGCCCAGTTGTTGCATCACCTGGGCAGAAAGTTCTACCCGCGCCCTGGGAATATGGGGATCTACGTCGCTACAGCCAAGAAAGATGGGAGTGTTCTCGAATGAGCCGGGGTAGTCGCGGGGAGTGCCAGAGGGGCCGATGAGGCCACCGCTGAAGGCAACGACACCACCATAGCGCCGGGCGTTACGAGCGGCGAATTCGAGCGACAGACAGGCACCTTGCGAAAAACCCAGTAGAATCGTGCGCTCAGCCGGGATGCCTGCTTCGGCAATCTGGCTGAACAGCGAGGCAATGACGGCAAGCCCGGATGACAGGCCGGGTTCGTTACTGTCGAGGGGTGCCATAAAGCTAA
>DATGJV010000599.1:0-4279 GCA_035295005.1 Ktedonobacteraceae bacterium
GATTGGCAGCTGCCCAGAGTGCATCTGGATCGGTATCAAAGTATCGGTGAGCGAGGATTGTTCTCATACCTATGATTTCGGTCCATTGAATCTCTGGATGTTGATTTTTGAAGTCTGGAAAGTCGCTTGCAATAGCACGTGTTGCTTCACCTATCACATAGAGATTGTGAGTTACCCAGGTTTGTACTAATTCATCATGGTCATATCTGTATCGCCCATCCTGGGTATATTTCATGATGCGTATAATAGCGTCCTGAATATCGAGTAATCGCTCAGGTATATTCCTCACAGTGGAATGGCCTCTTGCAAGACACGCGCTCGAATGCGCTCGCGCAATCCTCGTTCTGTCACAACATCTACTTTGTAGCCGAGCAAGTCTTGCAAATCCATCAGAAGTCCGCCGAGATCGAAGAGGCTGCGTCCTGGCTCAAGGTCCACCAGTAGATCAATATCGCTTTTCGCATCAGCTTCGCCACGTGCGACCGATCCAAAAACCCGTACATTGGATGCACCGCGTTTGCTCGCTACACGAAGGATGTCTTCACGTTTCTCTTGCAATAGCTCGATAGGAGACATCCCTTACTCCTCAATTTGCTAATATTGTTCTATTTGGCCTCATTATAACATAGATTTCGATCTGGAAATTGCTTGACAAAAAGCATCTATTAGATTACAATAGTTGTAAAAAGAAGCACAATGAGATACTCATGACAGGAAAAGAAAAAAAGAACCACATACCAACCTTTAAGACCATTGAGGAAGAAGCTGCTTTCTGGGATACTCATTCCAGTGAGGAGTTTGCGGACGAGCTTACCACCGTTGAGGACGTGAGGTTCGTCAAAGCGCATGCAAAGAAAGCTCTTACGGTACGCTTTGACGAAGACACGTTTGAGGAACTTACCAGAGAGGCGAGAGAGAAAGGCATTGGCCCCTCGACTCTTGCCCGGATGGTAATACTGGAACATCTTCATGCAAGAAAAAGAGCCTCCTGACCCTATCCGCGACAATATTGCGACATTTCCATGATATGCACGCGACATACTCCAACTATACTGCTCCATAGACAGGGAAAAACAACGGCAATATCTATGTTCCATTGAGGTTGCCGTTACCCACAAAAATCTACTATCTCTATGGAGTTGCTATGTCTTTTGATCGTTTACGCTACGAACTGCTACTGATGGGTAGGCGCGTGCTTTGGACGCCTGTGCTGGTGATGGTCTGTTTCGGGCTGTTCGCCGGACTGCTGGCCTACCTCAAAGTCAATCCCAACAGGTTTTTGCTGGCGGGACTGGAGATGTTCCTGCCACTGGCCGCCGGTATCATCATCGCTACCGTTGTGACGCAGGACCCGGCTATCGAACTACAACTCACGCTACCCAAACTATACCGGATGACAACCTTGCGCCGACTCATCCTCATCGTCTGCTGGAGTACCTGTATCGCGTTTGCCTCAAGTGGCATTTTGTCGCTATTGAATCTGTGGTATGCTCCGCAACAAGTCCAGTCCTGGGCAATAGTATTGCAATTTTTTGCCGGACAACTCGCGTGGCTGTCGCCCTTGCTCTGGTTCGCGGCAATTGGCCTCTGCCTTGCCGCGCTGACGCATAACACAACCGCGGTAACTACACTGTTGAGCGGTATCTGGCTGCTTGAGACCATCTTTTCCGGCTACTTCGTCAGCACTAACTGGTTGCAACCCATCTTCCTGTTTCCTACAACTTTGACTCCCTCTATTGATTTCTGGCTGGCAAACCGTATTGAATTGCTGGTCACGGCGCTGGTATTCCTGCTGGCTGGTTACTTACTTCTACGTAACACCGAAGGATTATTGAAAGGATCGAGTGAAGAATAATGAGTCAGCTTGCCATTTTTTCCGGCGTCATGCGCTACGAATATCGTATGCAGATACGCCGCCGGTCGCTCTGGATCACCTATGCCGTTTTTATGCTGTTGCTGGGTGCAATCCTCTTCGGCAACGACAGCAGCACCATCTATAAAATCATCGTTCACCCCGGAGCTGTGCCTCTGAGCGAGGCTGTCGTCTACTGGGCCACCATCATCAACTACCACTTACCTATCGTCGTTGGTATCATGATCGCCGACCGCTTGCCACGGGACCGCCGCACGAAAGTACAGGAACTGCTCACAACAACACCGGCTACGTTGTCTGCCCGTGTCCTGGGCAAATATCTGGGCAGTATGTTGGGCGCAATCTCTCCACTTGTTCTTGTCTACATAGGAAGCATCGTCTACATCCTGTACCAGACGCACAACATCATGGCAATTCCCCTGGCAATTGCCGCCTTTGCCACTGTTGCCTTACCTGGCCTTCTCTTTATCTGTGCCTTCTCACTGGCGTGTACCTCCGTCATGTGGGTTCCGCTCTACCAGTTCCTCTTTGTCGGCTACTGGTTCTGGGGCAACCTGTTCCCGCCAAATCGCGGCATCCCTACCCTGAGCAACACTCTGCTGCTCCCACTCGGTGGCAACGCTGCTATGGGCTTTTTCGGCGTCCAATCTTCCAACATTGACCACGCTACAGTCATGCAAGGTGTTGCCAGTATCGTCCTGCTGCTGGGTATTGCCACCTTAGTAATGGTCGCGTTGCTCTACCTTCTCAAATGGCAACAGGCCCGGCAATAACAATAGGTACAGAGCTTTTCTTATTCATCACTTGTTAAAAAGGAGTCATACACTATGCACATTTACGTCCATCAATTGAACAAGGTCTATCGCGGTGATGTTCACGCGCTCAACAATCTTGAACTGGTCATTCCCAGTGGTATGTTTGGTCTGCTGGGGCCAAATGGCGCGGGCAAGACAACATTTATGCGCATTCTGGCGGGCATTATGCAACCAACAAGCGGGACGTTGCATGTTGGCGACTATGAAGGCAATACCGAAAAAGGACGCATCGCTATAAAACGTTTTCTCGGCTATCTTCCCCAGGACCTGGGCGTCTATCCCGATTTAAGCGCACGCGAATTTCTCGATTATATGGGCATCTTGAAGGGCCTCGAAGACCGTACAATGCGCCGCCGACGAGTCGAGCAATTGCTGGAAATGGTCGCACTGAGCAATGTTGCCAATCGTAAGCTCAAAACATTCTCCGGCGGTATGAAACGTCGCGTTGGTATCGCCCAGGCGCTCCTCAACGACCCACAACTGCTCATTGTTGACGAGCCAACGGCGGGGCTTGACCCGGAGGAGCGTATTCGATTTCGTAACCTGCTCTCAGAGTTGGGTGGAGACCGCACGGTGTTACTCTCAACTCACATTGTCGAGGATATTGCCCAGACGTGTCAGAACCTCGCCATCATGAAAAGCGGATGTGTCATCTTTCAGGGAACAGTAGCGGAAATGGTACATGAAGCACGCGGCAAAGTCTGGATGGTTACGACGCAAGGTCTCAAGCCAGAAGGGAACTTCACTGTGGTTTCCACGATGAACATGGGAACCACGGTGCAGTATCGCATTGTAGGTGATTATCCCACACGCGGTGAGGCTGTTCTCATCGAACCCAATCTGGAAGACGGCTATGTCTGGTTGATGCGCGAACAACATCTATTCCAACGAATGCCTGTTGCGTAAATTATCGCGGTGAGAACGCTGAAATCACTTTATTCACAGACATATGTAGCTTTTTGCGTTCTCACTTTCCCACTTGCGACAATATTGCGACAATTATGTGATATGCCAGAGACATCTGGCAACTACACTTTCTATATGAAAAGTCGAACAAAAACGTCTGTAGGGGCCGATTTATCGCGCCCACCGCCGATTTATCGGCCATTTTGACATATGTAGAGCTATTAGGTTAGTAGGGATAAAGACGATAAATCGGCGGTGGGCGCGATAAATCGGCCCCTACAGGTGATCTCGAACCATAAAACACGAAAGGAAAATATACAATGATTAACAATCAGCAACAACAATCCTATACTGGATATGCAGAAACTTCGCAGGAGCCTCAGCATGAATATCCGCCTTACGAACAGCAATTTACGTATACCACAACGTCCGGGCAGCCGTATGGTCAGCAGCCAATCAATGTCGTTGTACACTTCACGCAGGGACAGCAACCTTCTCCACGACCATTTGACGGTAGTAGAATTGCAGCCGCGCTCAGTTACGCATTTGGCTGGCTGAGCGGCCTATTGTTTTTCCTCTTCAGCGATGGGAATCGCTACGTGCGTTTCCACGCGCTACAATCGCTCCTATTCTTCGGCAGTATTAATGTGTTTGACATACTGTTCATCTGGAACTTCGCGCATTT
>DATGJV010000600.1:0-5090 GCA_035295005.1 Ktedonobacteraceae bacterium
GCACATGAGTATACCTGCTCAAACAGTAAACGCTTCAACCCTGGTTGAACTGCTCTGCCACAAAGCCGCATACTGGCCCGACCAGCACGCCTACACCTTCCTGCGCCAGGGCGAAACAGAGGAAGGCCGCCTGACGTATGGAGAGTTGGACAGGCAGGCACGAACTATTGCCGCCCTGCTGCAAAGTAAGAAAGCGATGGCTCAACCCGTTCTCTTACTTCACCAGCCCGGCCTGGCATATATCACCGCTTTTTTGGGCTGCCTGTATGCAGGAGCTATCGCTGTACCCGCCTATCCACCGCGCTCTTTCCGCACTATGCCACGTATCCAGGCAATTGTGACCGATACACAGGCCAGACTGGTACTGACTACCGCCGATACTCTGGCAGATTTACAGCGCAACTTTACGCTTATCCCTGACCTCCAGCACCTGGAATGGATAGCCACAGACACGCTCGATAGTTCGCTGGCTGCCGGGTGGCAAGCCCCGGCGGTGACGAGTGAATCGCTGGCATTTCTCCAGTATACATCAGGTTCAACCGCTACTCCACGGGGTGTCATGGTCACGCATGGCAATCTGCTGCATAACCTGGGATTGATGCACCGGCACTGTGAGCAAACACATGAGAGCCACATGGTGTGCTGGTTGCCGCCCTACCATGATATGGGACTCATCGGAGGAATTCTATTTCCGCTCTACGAAGGATTCCCATCCACATTGATGTCGCCACTTGCTTTCTTACAACGCCCTTTTCGCTGGTTACAGGCCATTTCGCGCACGGGAGCCACGATTAGCGTCGCGCCGAACTTTGCGTATGATCTGTGTATGCGCAAAACAACGCCAGAGCAACGTGCGGGTCTCGATCTGAGCCGATGGGAACTGGCTGCTAATGGTGCTGAGCCGGTACGCGAGGGAACATTGAGACGCTTCGCGGCTACCTTTGCATCATGCGGGTTCCATGCAGAAGCTATGTTCCCTTGCTACGGGCTGGCGGAGGCAACGTTGATGGTTGCCAGTGGCAAACTGGCAACTCCTCCTGTAATTTCCACGGTACAGAGGTGGGCGCTTGAGCAGAATCGGGTGATTGAAGGCCAGACCGAGGACGCGGATACGTGGAAACTGGTTGGCTACGACCAGGTGCAGCCAGATGAGCGGATTGCCATTGTTCATCCCGATACTTTCAAACAATGCCGGCCAGGCCAGGTAGGGGAAATCTGGATAGCGAGTCCCAGCGTTGCTCGCGGCTACTGGAACAGACCGCAGGAGACGGAAAGCACCTTCCGGGCATTCCTTGCTGATACGGGAGAAGGACCATTTCTGCGCACAGGAGACCTCGGCTTTTTTCAGGATGGATATCTCTATATCACGGGCCGTCAGAAGGAACTGATCATCATTCGTGGCCGCAACTACTATCCCCATGATATTGAACTGACAACCGAGCAATGCCACCCGGCGATTCGGCCAGGATGCTGTGCGGCTTTTTCCATTGACGTCAACGGCAAAGAGCAACTGGTGATTCTGGCCGAAATTGATGCCCGCTACCTGCCCTCACAGCAATGCGGCGACACATCCAGGCAAGATACTACTGGAATGAACCGCAAATATCTTGATGCAGAGCAACTTGTCAAAGACATTCGCTGGGAAATCTGGGAGCAGCACGACCTGCAGCCACATGCCGTAATGCTGGTAAAGGCTGGAAGTATTGCAAAAACGTCGAGTGGAAAGACGCAACGTGGAGCATGTCAGGCGGCATTTTTAGCGGGAAGTCTGGGAGCATGGCATGAATAGACTATCCAGCTTCCATGATGCACATGACAGGATGCAGCCGGAGGTTTCACTTATGGAAAAGGGTTATGAGCAGCGAGCCACATTAATTCAGCACTGGCTTGTAGAGAATATTGCCGGAGTAATCGAGGTCGAGCCGTCCTGTATTGACATCACGGAACCGTTCGCCAGCTACGGGCTGGAATCTATAGATGTGGTAGGACTCTCAGGTGATCTTCAGGAATGGTTGCAACGCGAGTTGCCTCCCACGCTGCTTTATGATTATCCCACTATCCAGAGTCTCGCTCATTACCTCGCGGCAGATACAACGGATACGACAGGTACTACAGCACAACAGCAGGAGACGGAAAGTAGCACACAGAGGCAATATGGAGCGGAACCAGTTGCGATCACGGGTATCGGTTGCCGCTTTCCCGGCGCAAAGAACCCGGAAGAGTTCTGGAGGCTATTACGTGAAAGTGTTGATGCCATTCGTGAAGTTCCTCCAGAACGCTGGGATATTTCCAGGTACTATGATGACGATGTGTTGCTGCCAGGTAAGATGAACACCCGGTGGGGAGGGTTTCTTGATGAAGTGGATGAGTTTGATGCGGAATTTTTCGGCATTTCGCCGCGAGAAGCTGAACGCATAGATCCGCAACAGCGATTGCTTTTGGAGGTTGCGTGGGAAGCACTGGAAGATGCGGGACTGCCCCCATCCTCGCTGGCGGGGTCAAGTACCAGTGTCTTCATTGGCATCGCGAATAGCGATTACAGCCGTATACAGTTTCGCGACCCTGAACTGAGCGACGCTTACGCGGGAACGGGGAGCGCGTACAGCATTGCTGCCAATCGCATTTCCTATTTCTTTCATTTTCAAGGGCCAAGCATGGCAATTGATACGGCTTGCTCATCCTCACTGCTAGCGATTCATCTCGCCTGTCAAAGCCTCGTGCGAGGAGAGTCGGCGCTTGCCCTGGCAGGAGGAGTCAACATCATCCTTTCCCCGGAGGTGACAGTCAATTTCACGAAGTCTGGCTTTATGGCACCTGATGGGCGCTGTAAAGCGTTCGATGCGAAAGCGAATGGATATGTACGTGGTGAAGGAGCTGGCATTGTTGTACTGAAGCCACTGCGACAGGCACTGGAAGCTGGTGATCGCATCTATGCTGTGATTCGCGGGAGCGCGGTCAATCAGGACGGACGAACAAATGGGCTGACGGCACCCAATCGTCAGGCACAGGAAGCGGTGTTGAGACAGGCATACGCAGCGTCTGGAGTAGCACCGGGACAGGTGCAGTATATTGAAGCGCACGGCACTGGTACGGCATTAGGAGACCCGATTGAGGCATTGGCGCTGGGAAATGTGCTGGCTGTTGAGAGGCTTCCAGAAGAGACCTGCGCTATTGGTTCAGTAAAAACGAATATTGGACACCTGGAAGCGGCGGCAGGTATAGCTGGCCTCATTAAGGTTGCACTCTCGCTCAAACACAGGATGATGCCACCGAGCTTGCATTTTAGCGAACCCAATCCATATATTCCTTTTGCTGAACTACCTGTACGGGTGCAAACAACGCTATCCTCGTGGCCGACGTATGCCAGTTCGGATAATCGGTTGCTGGCGGGCGTCAGTTCCTTCGGTTTTGGTGGTACCAACGCCCATGTTGTGCTGGAAGGTCTGGCACAACCCCAATTTGAAGGGGTACGTTTAACTCGTCGCCCTTACCTCCTGCCTCTGTCAGCTAACAATCCAACAGCATTGAAGAACCTTATGCAGTCCTACCGTGATGTTCTCACAACGCAAGATATAGGCATGGCTGCGCCACTTGAAGATATCTGCTACACGGCCAGTGTGCGCAGGGACCATCATAACTCTCGCCTCGCACTACTGGCCCACACAAAGGATGAATGTGCACGGTGTCTTGATATGTATCTGAGTGGCGAAGAAGTTCCTGGTGTGTATACCGGTCGTAAAGAGCAGGGAAGCAAACCACAGCTTGTATTCGTCTTCCCAGGACAGGGTGCGCAATGGATTGGCATGGGAAGATATTTGCTGGAACACGAGCCAGTCTTTGCCGGGGCTATGGACTACAGTGAAGAAGCTATGCGGCCATACGTGGACTGGTCACTGCATGATGTACTCACGATCGGGAAAGGGGAGGCGATGCTGGAACGCATAGATGTGATCCAGCCAACGCTGTTTGCTATCCAGGTAGCACTGGCGGCCCTGTGGCGCTCGTGGGGTATCCTTCCTGATACTGTTGTCGGCCACAGTATGGGCGAAGTAGCGGCTGCGTATGTAGCTGGGGCATTGAGCCTGGATGATGCGAGCCGTATCATTTGTTTGCGTAGCCAGTTGCTCAGGCAGGTAAGCGGGCAAGGAGCGATGGCTATGGTGGAGCTATCTCTGGAACAGGCGGAGCAGGTAGTAGCCGACTGCCCGGATCACCTGTCGGTTGCAGTCAGCAACAGCCCACGCTCCACAGTTCTTTCCGGCGAACCGGCGGCTCTAGAAGCAGTGTTAAACAGACTGGAGCTGCAAGGTATCTTTTGCCGACGGGTGAAGGTAGACGTAGCCTCGCATAGCCCGCAGATGGATGTGTTACGAGATGAGCTATTGCATGCCCTGCAAGGTATTCGGCCATGTCCAACTGAGATACCGATGTACTCGACGGTTACTGGCCTGCCCTGTCTGGGAACAGAACTTGACGCCGATTACTGGGTGAGAAATCTTCGCGCACCGGTGCGTTTTGCCGCCGTTATTCAACGGTTGGCCGCAGAAGGGTACGGGCTCTATCTCGAACTGAGCCCACATCCCACCCTTTTACCAGCAATACAGGAGAGCCTGCAATTCAGCCAGTGCGAGGGACTGACGTTGCCTTCGATGCGGCGAACAGAGCCTGAGCAGGAAGTTCTTCTCCAGTCGCTTGCGGCCCTCTACGCACATGGCTACGACGTGAACTGGCCAAAGTTCTACGCGGGTAGCGGAAAGTGTGTATCACTCCCGACCTATCCCTGGCAACGAGAACGCTTCTGGCTGGAACCCGCACAGGAGAAGGAGCGAACAGGCAATAGCCTTTCTACTCATCCTCTGCTGGGTCAGCATATTGCATCGTCCACTCAGGTGGGTGTTCACTACTGGGAGTATGTATTGAATGTGACAGACCTGCCGTACCTCAAGGATCATCGTGTGCAGGGACAAATTGTCATGCCAGCAGCCGCGTACCTGGAAATGGCACTCGCGGCGGCAAAAGAGGTCTATGGAACAGGACAACATGTTCTTGAAGGGATGACCTTCCAGCAGATGCTTGTCCTGAATGAAGAA
>DATGJV010000601.1:0-8467 GCA_035295005.1 Ktedonobacteraceae bacterium
CTCGTAAAGTGAATGTGTGGCGATGGGAACGTTCGTCTGTGATTTCAGTGCATGAGGTAAAATCTGGGTACCATCTTTTCCCGGCTCGTGCCAGGGTGGCGATGACGCATGAGATATCTGCTGCGAGAGCGCGTTGAAACCAAAGAGTATACCTGGAATGAGCAGGAGAATGAACAAACTAGCCAACCGGCGTGGAATGTGCATCACGTAGTACCTCGCTTCTAGTGAAAGGCCCGTAGGCCAATATACGACTATAGAAGTACATCGGCACGTTTCCATAGAAAAACACAACCGACCAGATGAATCTTTTTGGGAATAGCCAGGTTTTTGCAATCATTTTCTGAGCAAACAGTTGAAAGCGGTGGATATGCCTGTGATTGATTTATAGTCCTGAATAGGTTATCATAGTCTCTGGCAGCAATCTTTTAGATGTCACTTGCAACAAATCAGGAGAAATACAGTGGGCAGCCAGTATCCTAACGATAATTATCCTCCCAATCCTGACTGGCAGAATAATCAGCAACAGCAGCAGCCTGATTATAGTCAGAACGGGTATTCCCAACAACATACACAATATGAACAGTCACCCTATGTGGAACCAACAAGCTACGCACAACCCGACCCATACGCTCAACCTGATCCATACGCACAACCACAGCCGAATATGTACGCGCCACCTCCTAACCCATATGGACAGATAGCACAGCAGTATGCGCCTGTGGCTCCGGCTTCGGATAGCAGGGGCGGTTTTGCCATTGCGGGGCTTGTTCTGGGTATACTCAGTATTCTCAGTTCGTGGTTTCCTATCTGCGGTCTTCCACTACCGATCATCGGAATTGTAATGTCAGCATTGGGACGCCGTTCTTTCTCTCACCGTACAATGGCGACAGTAGGGCTGATCCTTTCCATTGTCGCACTTGTGGTTGGGGTTGCGATAACAGCTGCGACTTTTATAACAGCTTCGCACAACTCTTCATCCCCCACGCCTGGGTATTAATATAGCATGGAGCTAACATTTCACTTCTCAAAACATACAATTCATCGTTTCCAGCAGGTGCAGTCACTGCTTGACCAGCTAGACCCGGAGGAACAACCGGAGGCTCTTATTGTCCCTGAGTCACCTGTGCCGCGTGGAGAGATTATTGTGTTTCCTGGCTCGTTCAATCCACCCACTACAGCACATCTTGCGTTGATGAAGCAGGCACGACAATCAGCGTTGCACCGGCGTGAGCAGTCTCACAAGAGCAATCAGACGGTGCAATTGTTCGCGGCAATGAGCAAACTGACGGTGGATAAGGAGCATGTGGAGCGACCGTTGATGCTGGACCGCGTTATCTTGCTGGATGATTTGCTCAAGCGGCGCTTACCGCATACAGGAGTGATGTTGTTCAACCGGGGATTGTACGTGGAGCAGGCGGAGGCTGTTCATCGCTGTTTTTCAAAGGTGAAAAAGCTCTATTTCCTCATCGGGTATGACAAAATCGTGCAAATCCTTGACCCCCATTACTATGCTGACCGTGATGTCGCACTGCGAGATTTGTTCGCGCTGGCAGAATTGCTCGTTGCTCCACGCGCCGATTTCGGGCCGCAAGCATTGGCGGAGTTGTTGCAGAAGCCGGAAAATCAGCCGTTCGCACAGTATATTCACCCACTCCCCTTTAATAATGCCTACCGCAATGTCTCTTCGACACATATCCGCCAACATTCCGGCGCATATAAGCATGATATTCCGCACGAGGTACAGCCTTTTATGCGTAATACGCGGGCTTACGCACCCCCATTACGCCTTGCTGACGGGACAGAGGTAGATTATTATGCTGAGCGGGTGAAAGTCTTGCAAGCGTTGCTCAGGAACGCGGCAGGTGAAAAATCAGCCTGTTCGAGCCAATCTGTATCACATCACCTTCGTTGAGCAGGCAACGAGAGATGCGCAATCCGTTCACAAACGTCCCTGTCGCGGAACGATGATCCTCTAACTCATACGTAGTATCGGGCAACTGGCGAATAGTCGCGTGCAAGCGAC
The DNA here is from genome assembly GCA_035295005.1 of Ktedonobacteraceae bacterium. GTDB lineage: Bacteria > Chloroflexota > Ktedonobacteria > Ktedonobacterales > Ktedonobacteraceae > DATGJV01. The sequence continues at coordinate 2,024 of DATGJV010000601.1, forward strand.
TGACCGCCAGATCTTCCAGAAAAATAGCGCAATCGCGGCTCCGGCCAATTGTCATATGGGGTTGTAGCTCGAAACTCTGCACCAGGCCATGAATACCGACGAGATCTATTTTTTCGCTCATGCCAGCTTGCAGTTCTGGCTTTTTCCCAAGATACAATTCACGTCCGCGAGACGATGGTTGCTGAAATTGTTGTGTGGCCTCATGAGCATAAAAAATAAGTTCGGTGTTCCCGAATAGCAACCGATCACCGTGAGCAAGATGCTGTTCCTGTACTGGCTGCCCATTGACAAAACTATCGCCGTTGCCGGAATCATCACGTAGCAGAAAACCTGAATCGCCCCACAAAATACTGGCCTGTTTGCGATGTACGGCGATATCCTCTAAAAAGATATCGCAGTGACGGCTACGCCCAATGGAGGTATGGTCTTTACAAAGCTCTATACGTTTGCCAGCTCGCGGCCCCTGTTGTATGATCAAATATGCAACCGCAATCGGTTCTTGCGCCATGATACGCCCTCTCTCTATCCACACGGAAAATACGCGGTAGTTATTCTTGTACTGTATCTAACGCTCGCAAAATCTTTTCTGGTGTAACAGGCAGACTACGAATACGCACGCCAAGCGCATCAAATACGGCGTTCGCCACGGCAGGTGCCATGCAATTGGTAGGCACCTCACCGGCGGATTTCGCGCCGAACGGCCCTGTGTATTCTGTATCCTCAACCAGGAGAGTTGTCATCTGTGGCATGTCCAGCGTGGACATGACTTTGTAATCTACAAAGCCAGGATTGCGCACACGCCCCTGCGCGTCAAACTGTAGCTCTTCACTGAGCGCATAGCCAAGTGCCATCGTGACCGCGCCCTCAACCTGGCCTGTTGCCAGCGTCGGGTTAATCGCTTTCCCCAGGTCAAGTACATTCACGGCTCTGGTGACTCGTACCTGTCCTGTCTCGGTATCTACCTCGACTTCAATGAATTGGGCGAAGAAGGGAGCGGGCGAATCGTCCGTCCAGAAATCGCCTTTCGCCATAATTTGTTGGCGATGCCGACCATATAATGTTTCGTTCGCGATATCGGCGACCGTCACATCGCTTCGCCCACGCGGCGTGTACAGCACGCCATCAATAATTGACATATCCTCTGGAGCGCAATCGAGCATGTCGCCCGCCACGTCCAGTATCTGTTTGCGCACACGCTCCGCCGCGACTTTGACGCCACCGCCACTGATATAGGTTGTGCTGGAGGCGTAGGAGCCGTAGTCAAAGACGCTTGAGTCGGTATCAGCCGAGTGCATAATAATCTTATCCATGCCAACTCCCAGCGCCTCTGCCGCGATTTGCCCCAGAATGGTATCGCTGCCCTGACCAATATCTGTGGCACCAGTCATCACATTGAACGAGCCATCTTCGTTCAGCTTGATCGAAGCGCCTCCCAGTTCAAAGCTGGCAACACCGCTACCTTGCATAGCCGTTGCCATGCCACGCCCGCGCCGAATCGGTTTCCCATCTCCACGATCAAATGGCTCAAACCAACCAATGGCCGCCGCGCCGCGCTCCAGGCATTGCGGCAGGCCACACGAACGGAACTGCCGTTTTGAGCGCGACACCCCGTCCTCTTCTACCATGTCAATGGGGTCCCAATCGCCCTTTTGCACATGATTTTTCTTGCGGAACTCCAACGGGTTCATGTGCAACTGGTGGGCAATTTCATCAATGTGCGACTCCAGGGCAAAAAATCCCTGTGGCGCACCGTAGCCGCGCATGGCGCCTGTGATGGGCAGATTGGTATAGGCCGCGTCGGCGCGAAAATGGTACGCCTTCGCCCGGTAAAGGCACAGGCTTTTGTGGCCCGTACTGCGTGTGACCGTCAGGCTATGTGTTCCGTAGGCACCCGCGTTGCCGATAGAGTGCATGGAAATAGCAACCAGAGTGCCGTCTTGCTTGACACCACTACGCATACGAATAATCATTGGGTGACGAAAACGCCCGGAGGTAAATTCCTCCTGCCGACTATATTCAACGCGCACCGGATGGCGTGTTTTCATCGCCAGAATCGCGGCAACAGGCTCTAGCAACATCTCCTGCTTGCTGCCAAAGCCGCCGCCCACACGCGGTTTCACCACCCGTATACGCGATATCGGTAATTCTAACACGGCTGCCAGTTGACGACGGGTATGGTATGGTACCTGAGTACTACTGACGACAATCAGGCGTTCATACCCATCGAGATAGGCTACACAGACATGCGGCTCAAGTACCGCATGAGAGATAAAGGGGACGCGGTACTCACCTTCGACAATAATGTCTGCTTCGCGCATTGCTGCCGCGAAATCGCCACGCTCAAATTCTTCGTGAGCAGCAATGTTGTGCGCGGCATCGTAAATTTCACCGAGGTTTTTGCCGATATTGGGATGTGTGGTATCGGGTTCGTGCAGCTGAGGTGCGCCTTCACGTATCGCCGCAAGCGGATCAAAAACGGCGGGGAGGATGTCATATTGCACATCAATCAACCCGATGGCTTCTTCCGCGATAGCGGGTGTTTCGGCTGCGACGAAGGCGACCCAGTCGCCAACGTAGCGCACGGTATCATCAAGCAGGTACATGTCATACGGAGATGGTTCTGGATACGGCTGACCAGCAGTGCTATGTGCGACTCGCGGCACGTCTTTATAGGTCAAAACAGCATGGACACCTGGCAGAGCGAGTGCTTTACTCGTATCAATATGAATGATATGAGCATGAGCATGAGGCGAGTGTAGGATACACGCATGTAGCATATCCGGTTGTTCAAATTCAGCCGCGTAAACGGGCGCTCCTGTCACAAGTGGGCGGGCGTCTACACGCCGCTCTTTTTGTCCTACGACGCGGGTTCGCGCCTCCTGTCGTGCGCGTTGATGCTCCGCATCCGCGATATTGCCAGTGCCGGGTTCGTAATGGTCGTTTTGCATAGGAAATTGTTTCAAGTTTTAGTTGCCTGGATGTACTTCCATCCGTGGTTGTCACCATCATACCATGCTCATAAGGGGTATACAAGGGGCCTCTTGCCTACGATTGCATAGCCTCTGCCGCTCGTAACACCGCCGCAACAGGTTTGACATAGCCGGTGCAGCGACAGATATTTCCGGCGAGGGCTGCTCGTACATCGTCTTCAGTCGGGTGGGGATGCTCTTGTAGGAAGGCATACGTGCGCATGATGAAGCCGGGGGTACAATAGCCGCACTGGGCAGCGCCCTCCTGGGCAAAAGCTTCCTGTATGGAGTGTAGCTTGCCATCCTTCGCCAGCCCTTCGATGGTGAGCAGTTCAGAGCCGTTGGCTTGCGCAGCGAGCATACAGCAAGCATTGATTGAGCGGCCATTCAGAATCACGCCACAACCACAACAGTCTCCTGTACCGCAGATGAGTTTGGTACCTTTCAAATGGTGGGCGTGCAAAGCTTCCAGCAATGTCTCTCCAGGTTCGACGCGCCATTTGACAGTCCGCCCATTAATAGTAAGCTGTATTTCTAATTCAGGCATGATGCCATTCCTCTTTCTGTGGGGCTAATCCCGCCGCCTGTCGTAATGCTCGCACAATGGCAATACCACTCACGCGCTGCCGGTACTCGGCGGAGGCTCGCTGGTCGCTGATAGGGCGCACCTCGGCACGCACGATTGTCGCGACATGCTGAAATACCTCTTCGGTAGGTGTTTGGCCGGTAAGCGCCTCTTCAGCCGATGGAACACGTAAGGGAACAGGTGCAACCGCACCCAATACAATTCGAGCGCCAGTAATACGGCCATCACGTATGGTAAGTGTTGTCGCAGCATTTACTACCGAGATATCCTCTGCTGTACGGCCAATTTTGTAAAAGCCGCCACGTACCTGTTCCTTTGTTGCTGGAGTGGGAATACGCAGTTCGCGGATCAATTCATGTTCGCGGATGGTTTTGGCGGGGCCAACAAAAAAGGTGGTAAGTGGCACAACGCGCTCTCCTCGCGTACTCAGCAGCACAACCTGTGCATCAAGTGCCAGTAACGAGGGCAACGTATCGGCGGAAGGTAGCGCGGAAGCAACATTGCCAGCCAGCGTTGCCATGTTGCGAATATTGGGCGAGCCACATACCGCCGCTCCCCGCGCTAAAATGCCGTCGGCAAGCTTCTGTATGGCTGGATTCTGTGCGACGGTACGCATGGTCGTACCCGCGCCAATGCGCAATTCGCCCTGCTCTTCGCGAATATAGTTCAAGTCTAATGCACGAATGTCCACAACCTCATGCACACCAACCATGTAGCGCGGATTCACCAGCAGGTCGGTGCCACCCGCGATCACGGTACGCCCTTCGTCTGCCAGCAAAGCGACGGCTTCTTCCAGCGTTGTAGGACAATGATACGCTGTAATTTTGAGCATAGACAATTATTCTTTCTAAGCATAGTATCCTGGGAATCCGTGCTACTGCCCATCATTTAGCAGGTACAAAATTGCTTCCAGTACACCTCCGCCGATGGCACGTGACTTGTCTGAAATCGTGAAGCAGTGTTCGCGGGCGGCACGGGGATCAACATCCCCTACCTTCATACCCTCGAAGACGGGAAGGCCATCGTGTACTAACCCACGCAGAATACCTGTAATGGCGGTTAAGACGGGAACGGATATGCCTTCCGCAGTCTTCACCAGAGCAACCGTTTCTTGTGCCTGCACCATATCGCCAATTTGATGAGTAGCATAGAGCGCACCCGCGCAGGGCGCACGCAACAAACGCTCAATGGTATAGCCGCCGATTGCGCCGGGAATGCCCGTGTTCGGCTCCGCATAACCTGATAAATAAACCCGGCCCAGGTTATGACCGCGATTTGTCTCAATCACGGCGTGGACATCCTTGCCAGCTTCATAGCCGGGACCAAGCGCGATCACTATGGGCGCATCTTGCAAGGCCACACCACTATTATATTTCGAGAGCGTTGCCTCGACGAGTACAGTTGGGGCCAGCCGTTTGAGCAATTCCCCGACGGGATCAACGACGATAGGAATACGTTTGATAGCAATGGCCGCGTGAATCTCCGCGAGCGAATCTGCTCGTTGAGCCGTTATACCCTCAACCGTCATTTGCCCGGCAGTAACTGCCTCCGCGAACGCCACTGTACGCCGTACTACTGTTGGGTCTGGTAGCTCAGTTGCCATTACCGCGAACCCCGCTCGCGCAAGGCGATGCATGACGCCCGTCGCGAGGTCGCCCGCGCCTTTGACCGCAACCAGTATGTTACGCAAGCTCTCTTCCATCACATCTTCCTGGTTTAATGCCAACTCACATAGCGCAATGCCTGTGAAATTTGTTGTCCCGTTCGGGCCACCGCCGCGATCAATTCCCCCTGCTTCGGACGGCAACGTTCGCTCGGTCCACCAATTGAGACCGAAGCGACAATGGTGCCGAGATGATCGAAGATTGGGGCGGCTACGGCATCAATACCATCCTCTAACTCACCACAGGAAATAGCATAGCCCTGTGAGCGCACCTGGCGCAACTCGTCCAGCAGCAGTTGTGGATCGGTAATGGTGCTTTCGGTATAGCGTGTCAACGTCGTATGGGCAAGAATTTCACGGAGACGCACATCCCACTGGTAGGCGAGCAATATCTTGCCGGTCGAGACGGCATGCGCGGGCAGGTGTTGGCCTGGCACATTGACGGCACGCACAACGAAATACGAATCTTCCGTATCAATAATCACAACCTCCATCCCTTCCAGCACTGCCAGGTGGACAGACTCATGCGTCTGGTCACGTAACTCCATCAGTAGGGGCCGGGCAGATTTGCGCACAACGTGGGAGCTGAGAATATTGGCGCTAAAGGCGGTCAGGCGCAAGCTCAAGGCATATTTATGACTATCCTCGTCCTGCATCAACAAACCCTCACTCACCAACGCCGTGACAAGACGATGAATGGTGGATTTGGGCAGACCGGTAATGCTGGCAATTCCGGTGACACCCAGCAACCCCCGATTTTCGAAAGCGCGTAATACACAGGCAATACGATGGACAATCTGTACTGTCTTTTCGCCTTCGCTCTCTAGAATTTCTCCGTGTCGCATAGCTGCTCCCCTCCAAAACCGGTCTTCTAGACGCTCTACGTGTTCTATAGAGTGGAAAGATGTTCCGCAATTAGTATGGTGTGAGTATAGTCAATCAGGTGGATAGGTGTCAAGCATTTGCATTAACTAGCACTCTCTGTTTGTACGTTGTATGATACCTGCACACGCGACACGTTTGATTTGGAACGAATAACGAAAGGCAGTTTGTCTGTATGGCGATGCAAATAGGTCAACAAATCACCGTAGATTTCGATGTTCCCGCACAAATGCGCGATGGCGTTATTCTGCGAGCCAATGTATACAGGCCGATAGGCGACGGGAAATGGCCTGTGCTGCTCACACGCTTACCCTATGGGAAGGATTTTCCTGGCGGAACTTCTG
>DATGJV010000602.1:0-5878 GCA_035295005.1 Ktedonobacteraceae bacterium
ACGTGGGTTCCGCAACACCGAGAGGAAAACATCAAGCACGATATCTTCGGCATCTTCACGTGAAGCGGTCTGCTGATACACGTAGGCGAAAAGCGCCGGAGCATGATGCCGGTACAGTTCCGCGTAAAGTGAATCTTCCAACAAGCTGACTTCCTGGTGTAGCATATGTGTCCTCTAATGAATTTTGAGATCTCACTAGATATCTCGCTTCAGGGCAAAAAATATCACACATGCGCCATTTTTTACTATTTTGCCTGCCAGATACGTACTGTGCTATCTCCCCCGGCGGAAGCAATGTAGGTGGCATCCGGCGACCATTGGGCGGTATAGATACTTCCAGTATGGCCTTTATAGATATAGACGTGATCGCCTGTCGTAGCATCCCAGACATGCACCGTCTTATCAGTACTGCCCGACGCAATGCGGTTTCTGGTGGGTGACCAGGCGACGGTGGAAACTGTATTCAATAAACTGGTATGCCCATGATACGTATAGACCTGTTTTCCGCTTTCCGCCTCCCAGACCTGCACCGTCCTGTCCGCGCTCCCTGAGACAATATACTTGCCATCGGGCGACCAGGCAATACTATAGACGGCACCGGTATGACCACGATAGAGAGTGGCTCTTTTGCCAGTCGCGGACTCCCAGACCTGGACGGTTTTATCCGCGCTACCAGAGGCAATGAAATGTCCATCGGGCGACCACGCGGCAGCATATATGGTGGCAGTATGGCCGAAATAGGAGTAGAGATAGGTTTCCGGCGCTATTCCCCAGACCTGAACGGTCTTATCCGCGCCGCCAGAGGCGATAGTCTTCCCGTCGGGCGACCAGCTGACAGTGAGAATACGGGCTGTCTGTCCACGGTAGATCAAGGCATGGTTTCCAGTCGCGGCATCCCAAATCTGTACTGTCTTGTCCGCACTGCCGGAAGCGATGTGGACGATATCAGGCGACCATGCCACGGCAAAGACGGCATCGAGCAGACCGGCATGGCCGCGATAAGTATACAGTTCCTGAGTTGAGGTCGTACTCCATACCTGCACGGTGGTATCCTCACCGCCCGAAGCGATATATTGTCCGCTTAACGACCACGATAGCGCATAGACGCTGCCAGTATGGCCTTTATAGATGGCAACGGTCGTTCCCACGGGCCGGGGTGACTGGACGGGACGCGGCGTAAAAACGGAAGGACGGGCAGCAGGTTGCTGCTCTTCATGAATAAGCCATGCCACGCCACCGGCGATTGCAAGCGCCGCAACACCTGCCCCCAATCCGATGATGAGCGAGCGGCGGGAAATGCCCTGTTTCCTGGCGGTGCGCCTCATGGATGGCGGTACATCGGGTACCTTGCCAACAGGCAATGGCTCCTGTTCAGTTGTATGAACGGCTACCGTAGGGGGGTATGCCGTCTGTCGCTCTTCTTGCTCGCTAACACGCGCAGTTGGCTGCTCCGGGGATACAGTTACCTCATCTATGCTATCTACTGGAGTGGTGACAGTAGATAACGAGTTGGCTTCTTGCCCGTCAGAAATTGCAGTAGTTATGGATGGTTCCGCGAACTCACATGCTTCTGCGAAGGCATCCGCGAACGCATGTATCGTGGGGAAACGCCGGGCAGGGTCTTTCTCAATCGCTCTCTGCACAACATCTCTCATCGCGTTGGTGAGTCCCGGTACCTTTTCTTGCAAAGGCGCGGGATCGGCAAACAACTGCTGGCTGCACACCTCGGCAAATGAGCCGTGAAACGGTAGATCGCCAGCTAACCATTCATAGACGATCATGCCCAGCGAGTACTGGTCGCTGGCGGCCTCTGGCTTACCGCGAATCTGCTCCGGTGCCATATAAGCAACGGTGCCAATGACTTCCTGCGTACTCTGGAAATGGGCCGTTTGCGCGATAACGGCAATACCAAAATCGCTCAGCAGCACCTCGTCGCTGCGACCAATCAGCATATTCTCCGGTTTCACGTCGCGATGCACCACGTTTTGCTCATGCGCATACTGTAACGCAGAGGCAACCTGTTTGAGATACGGCAGAATCTCCTGTGGGGACAGGCGCGTCCCACGGTGAATACGGTGGCGCAACGTTCCATTGGGCGCATAGTCCATCACCAGAAACGGCATGCCACCTTCCACGCCATAATCCAGCACGCGCACGATATTGGGATGAATCAAGCGTGCGACAGTGCGGGCCTCCTGCAAAAAATGCTCCTGTTCATCATCTACCAGTCGCGTCTTCAGCACTTTGATAGCAGAGCGAATGTCAAGATAGACATGCTCTCCCACATAAACATCAGCAAAGCCGCCACTGCCAATCAGCCGCGTTAAACGATAGTTGCCAAGCTGCCGCCCGACAAATTCTGTCATACAGCATCTCCCCTGGTATCACATGCGTATATTCCTATTCTATACACGTATGAGCTACACAGGAAAGAGTAGTGGGTGTAGTGGGTGTAGTGGGTCATTACGAGTCAAGGATAACGCCGCGCATCGCCACCAGCGCATACACTCCCGCACATACGATCAGCAGTCCTGCACCTGTAAAAATCGTATCCACAGGAGTGAAGACCATACCCAGAAAGGTTGCGTGCAATCCACTCAGCACGGTAGCGGTCAGATAGCCAGCAAGGGAGACGGAGACCATCTGTAAGGCAATTATCATAGGCGTGAAAGCGGCTTCGACACGCCCGATGAATTCGCGGGGTGTTGCACGCCACTTGAGCGGGCCAACAATGACATTGCTGCCCGCATTTGCCAGACCGAGCAAGGCAAGCGGAGCCCACGATTGTCCCCTGGCAATGGAGGTCGTGAACCAGAGAATCATCGTTGTGCTGAAAAAGAGATCGCCGGTGATGGAGATGGTTCGCCCCATCCACAACAGGGTAAAATTGCGGTTGATGAACCACGTGGATTTCTGTGTTGCTTCGGTTAGCTCCTTTGCCTCAATTGTTTCCATTGTTTTAATAACATCCTCTCAGACGGTCGTCAGGCTTTCATCTTTTACCACAGGTGAAGTGCGCCAGTATATGCCATGATCGCGGCTCATCAGCCCGATATCTACCAGCGTGCGGCGAAAGTAGGCCCAGTCGGGATAGTGGCGTTTGATAATTTCGTTGACTTCTGACTCTTTGTAGCGCACGCCTGGCTCGAACAAACCGGCGAACCATTGCAGGATAACAGTCCGTTTTTTGTTGTCGGCGGGAATATCCTTGAGACGGTCTCCCGTAAAGTAATCACTGATTACCTTGCGTTCCCATGCATCACCCTCGGCATATTCGACAATAGAAGCCGCCCTGTGCGCCGCCAGACATTCCCTGCTCTGCCGTTGTAACGCCTCACCATCATAGCCGTAGAGGCGTCGGTTATCCTCTGAACGTATGCTGACAACCCCCAGTTCGCGCAGGGCCGCGAGATGTCGCAGCACAACCGGGGCTTTCAGCCTGAGCAAATCAGCAAGCTCATCAGCACTGTATTCCCTGTTTGCCAGCATCCCCAGCAATTTGAGCCGGTTGCTGTCGCTCAGCACTTTGCAAAAGCGCAACAGAAGTTCGTATTCTTCTTCTGGCATGATTCTTTTCCTTTCATTTAGAATTGCATCTACGTAGATTTACATCTACGTAGAAGTATATCGAAATAACAGGGATTTGTCAAGGAGGCACCGGGGGAAATTATGAAGAGGAAATAGGAAAGGAGAAGAGTTAATGATGTGAATACTTTTGTGTCTGTAGCAAGTGTTGGATATGAGGATGTGCCAGCAAGATCTCCTCAATGAATTTGCTGCGCTCTCCTGAAGGAATTGTTTTCAGAGCATCAACAACTTGTTTTGAGAGGGTTATATCAATATGTACTTTATCCTGTGAAGGGCGTCCGGGACCGCGCTTTGTTGGTTCAGCCATACATTAAGCTCCTCATATATCTGTTGCTTGAAAGAATTGTTGTTTAAGAAATAGAGTAAATTGCCGCATTTCTTCCTGATATGCAACAAGATTGAGCCATCGTTCCTCTAAAGGGGCTGTGTCTTGAAAATCGGCCCCCTGACTCTCAAGGCGACTTCGACCTATATCACGAGATTGAATAATGAGGTGTACGTTAAAAGGCACATGCCGATGTTCATAGAATGTTGTAAGAAAATCTAGCAGCTTTCGTCGGATGGCAAGATGAAGACACTTAACATCGCGCTTTGCCTGATGGGCTTCTTCTAAAAGGCGCACTGTTTCAACGGTGATCTGAGCTTGCCGTCGCTGTAGTTGCAGAGCTTGTTGAAACATCTGATGTACCTCGCTGCTGCGTTTGCTGGCGCTTATATCTTCAATATCCACCCAGGGCGCACCTGTACCGTGTTCAAGATGTCCTTCACATGACATTGTCGTAGGCATGCCCAACAAGTTCAGCACAACGACAGTTTCAATAATTCCAGCATCCACCTCTTTCCCAAGTTTATCTTTCATATGGGTAACAGTGGCAAACATATCATGCCAGCGTTGCTCTTTGCTCTTGCATACGACCATCTCTCCGTGTATCATGTAATATAAAGGCCAGTGGAGTGGAGATTGCCTCCCGTTTTCGCGGGAGACAACCCCTATGCACTAGACATCACCGGAACCACCGCACATCGGGCATGTATCAGTGTCTTCAACCTGTCCAGTTCCCTGGCAGATGAAACATTTGATAACACGCACGTTGCCGTAGTCATCGGTAATGGTCAGTGTGCCGCCACCGTGACATACAGGGCAAGTTTCCTTGACTCGGATTTCCCCTGTTCCACGGCAGTCTGGACACTCCATATGGCTTGCTCCTTCCAATTTATTTGGAAGCGTTCTGCTTCCATACCCATGATATAATACATATGTATTTATTTGTCAATAGTCATGGGACAAGGGGTTTACACGCGCCAGTACAACCCGCTTCGATATCGAGCAATTTTTCGGCGAGTTCGTGGCGTATATCCTTCGTTGAAAATTGACGAAGATAATGATGAAGTGAGGAGGCTCTGATTCTATGAAGCAGAACAAGTATGATGATCCCGAATTCTTCGCCAATTACAGTCAGATGGCTCGTTCTATTGGTGGACTGGATGCGGCGGGAGAATGGCCCGCCTTCCGGGAGTTGCTCCCCACGCTACGCGATAAACGGGTGCTTGATCCTGGCTGCGGCTTTGGCTGGCACTGCCGCTATGCACGGGAACAGCATGCACGGTCAGTGGTGGGAGTAGACATCTCGGAGAAGATGATTGCACGTGCCAGAGCGAGTACCAACGATCCCGCTATTAAGTACTATCGGCTTGCAATTGAAGATATTGAATTTTCCGCAGAGGAATTCGACGTGGTAATCAGTTCGCTGGCATTTCATTATGTCGAACGCTTCGACATCGTCTGTCAGAAAGTATACCACTGCCTTATGCCGGGAGGTGCTTTCGTTTTCTCAGTTGAACATCCCATCTTCACCGCACTTGCTGCGCAAGACTGGTATTATGGTCAGCATGGTGAGCGGTTGCACTGGCCTGTTGACCATTATCAGGATGAAGGTCTGCGTCAGGCACGATTTTTGGACCATGATGTCGTCAAATATCATCGGACCCTCGCTACTTATCTCAATACGGTCATTGACGCAGGTTTCATCATTACTCGGCTCTCCGAACCGCAACCGGCGCAAGAAATGCTTGACAAGAACGCTGACATGCGGGACGAAACGCGCCGCCCGATGTTTCTCTTGATTGCAGCACTCAAGGGTGCGATCAATCAAGCCCCTACACGCGCCAGTTAAGTTCCTTCACTTCCTGTGTTCAAAATACTTCATTGCTTTGTCAGCAATTTCTTCCGCGAGGCAATATCGTCTCCACCACCATTGAGAGAATTCAGCATGTTCGTGGTGAGCAATAG
>DATGJV010000603.1:0-5145 GCA_035295005.1 Ktedonobacteraceae bacterium
AACTGGAAGAAGTTGATGTCGAAGGGTTGAGAGTATTGGCTCTGCGTACAACCCTTGAACCAATGCAAAGCCTCGAGGCAGAGGAGACACTCCACCTGCTCCCTTTATTCGATGCCTATACAATAGGGATGCCGCGTGGTATCGAACCAGTACTCACTCAAGCGTACAAGAGTCGAGTCTTCCGTCAGCAGGGGTGGATCACGGCTGTCATCCTAATCAACGGTTCTATTCAAGGCATCTGGCAACACACCACCCAACGCTTGCAAACCGTCGTCAAGGTGCAATTGTTCACCTCGCCTACAGGCGCGATCAGAAAAGGAATTGAAGCTGAAGTGGAGCGACTCGCTGGCTTCTTCAAAAAGAACGTCCTCGTGGAATACGAGGATCTGTAGCTGTATGGAAATTTGGGCAATCCATGAGCGGATTTCGGATAATTCGGTGAGTGACTCTTGCCTCATGGTACAATTACACATATCGCAGAACAGTTTAGTACATTATCCACAACCCTGGAAAGAAGAGTCGCTACCCTATGAGCTTTGCCGATGACATATTAACCGAAAACCTGGCACCCCTGCGCCAGAAATTATTGTACCATCCTCTCTGGACGGGTATAGAAGATGGCACGCTTGATCGGAAGCGATTGGGATTGTTCGCGCTCCAGGACTGGTGGCTCGTGCAACAGGCGTACCGGCTTGACGCGCTGGCAATTGCCGCTATGCCCGACGTGGAATTACAAGAGTTACTGGCGCAAAAATTGCTCGCCAAAGTTGGCGCTCACGACCTGATTATCCGCTTCGGCGAAGCGGTAGGCGTACCTGCCAGCAATTTTGCGGATGTCGAACCTCTGGCAGGTTGTATGGCGCTGACCACATATTTCTACTGGATGCTGGCCTACGGCTCACCCGGCGAGAAAGTGGCGGCCATCAGTGCCAGTGAAGATATCTTCATCCAGATTTGCGCTCGCGTTGGGCCAGCCCTGATACGCAATTATGGTCTAAGCCCCGAACAAGTCGAGTTCTTCACTGTTCACGACGACATCGGCACCCGCGTCAACCCGATTGATGCTCTCATGCTGGCCCGTTACACCTCAAACAAAGATCGGCGGCTAATAACCCGCGCAGTGCGTCTTAGCCACGAGTTTGAATTGATGTTTTACGACACCATCATCAACACTCCATTGTAATCCTGTAGGGGCCGGTTTACCGTGCCCCTACATTTCATATATATCATCCCGTTCACCCATACACACGTATTCATTCCACGTTCCGCAACGTGTCAAATATGTATGAACAACAAAGATGTGCCTATTACTCTAAAGGGAACTGACATGCAAGCAAATGCCACAACGCAACAAGTAATTCAACAGAAGCTGGCAGCATTTGAACAGCTTGAACCGACTTTTGTAGACTGTTTCCGTTTCACACAGAATGTGCATGGGCAGAAGCGTTTCTCCACATTTTCTGTTGCCGACTCTGTACGCTATCTACATGCCCTCTGGGTCTGTGAATGCAAAGACCGCCTGCTCAGTATTTACAAAAACACCCAACGCTACGATGGTATACGCGGTCTGGAACTCCTGGTGCAGTGGCAAGAGGGTGATAGCTCCGACGTGGTAGCGTTTCTTCAGCAAAAACTGGATACCCTGCCTTTCGCCGACCTTACGCGCCAACTGCACGAGGTACAACAGGCAGGAGGCGATTTTGGGCTGGCCCGTCGTTTGCGACATGGACGGCTCACTCTGCTCAATCGCGGCATGAACTTGATGCACGCGCTTGATGCCATATTCGCGTTACCAGAAGAGCAAATCGCGCAAGAAGTGCAGCTGGCATGTCTACGATATGGACATACGCCCGACCAGATTGCGCAGCAACTGGCGGGAATGGAAACACCTCTCTATACATATGTGCCGCACCAATCGCTCGCGCAACGCAATATGGTCGTTATGAACAAAATGGGCGTGGATGTTATGAACAAACCGACCGACGAACCTGGGCAACGCTCCTGGCGCGTGCTTGCCCCGACGGAACCCATGAGTCCCTACGCCGAACATATCATCCTGGGCTATCAAGAACTGGTCACGCCTATTTATAATAATCTCAAAGACGACCGCTTTATAGATCGCCCCGAACGCAGCGAAGATATGGAAGTGTAGAAACAAAAAAGTCAGGTTGCAACCTGACTTTTTTGTTTCTACACTTGCTAGCACCCTCTGGAGACTGTACAATATCCTCGGAGGGCTATCGTCATGCCATTGATTGATATTGCAAATACACCTTTCGCCAGCGTCCTCGTTATCGTCGCGCATCCAGACGACATCGAATCGTGGTGCGCCGGTACTATCTGCCGTTTTACCGACGCGGGTAAACAGGTTGCCTATGTGTTATGTACTTCCGGCGATAAGGGAACAAACGACCCATCACAAACGCCACAGCAGGTAGCAGAAATACGCGAAAATGAACAACTCGCCGCGGCCCACATCCTGGGAGTCGAAGTTGTCACCTTCTTGCGCTACCCCGATAGCGAAGTTGAACCCACGCTGGCTCTGCGCCGCGCCCTGGTACGCGAGATTCGCCGTCACCGGCCCGACCTGGTGATAACGCACGATCCCGTACCACCCTATCGTCTTCATCCCGACCATCGCGCCGTGGGACGCGCCACGCTTGATGCCCTGTTCCCGTGCGCCCGCGACCCCCTGACCTTTGCTGAGCAGATTCGCGAAGAGGGATTACAGGCACACATCGTACCGGAAGCGTGGCTCTTTGCAACTGAAACATCCGATATATGGGTAGATATTCATAACACCCTGCCGCGCAAAATAGCTGCCCGTCTCGCTCATACCAGCCAGCATACCGACGCGCAAGAGTTGGAGCGTAACTGGCATAGACGTGCTTATGATGTTGGAATCGCTGTCGGCCTCGAAGCTGCTGAAGCCTTCAAGATGGTAGATTTTCGTTAGGATATATTAGGATGCATACATGATTGCGCTGCGAGAGCGGAATTTTCGCCTCTACTGGCTGGGGCAAGCTGTCTCGAATACCGGCAACTGGATGCAAATTGTTGCCCTGAGCTGGTTTGTCCTGCAATTGACCGGCAATCCTATTACCATTGGCTTGCTTGGGCTGGCACAATCGCTCCCAGTCTTCGCCCTATCGCTCGTCGGTGGGATGCTCGCTGACCACTTTCCCCGTCTGCAATTGTTGATTGTGACACAAAGCAGCGCCATGCTCCTTGCCTTTATCCTCGCCTTTCTCGCGGCTACAGGAAAACCACCCATATGGAGCCTGTTGCTCGTCGCTGCACTGGCCGCTACCGTCACCGCGATAGATAACCCGGCGCGGCAAGCTTTCTTGAGCGACCTTGTGGACAAAGAAGCCTTGCTCAACGCGGTTTCCCTCAACGCCAGCGTTTATAATGGCGCTGCCGTCATCGGTCCTACCCTGGCAGGTCTGCTGTTGCTCCACGCTGGTGCTGCCGGATGCTTCGCCTTCAATGCGCTCAGCTTCCTCGCTGTCGTGTGCGCACTGATTATGATTGCCCATGCGAAAGATTCAGCTCAAAAGAAGCGTCTCGATAGTGAAAAGATAGCAACCCACCGTGACACCGCTGCTCCCGTATCGCCTGTACGCGCTTTCTGGCAATTACATTCCGAACGCTCCATTTTAGCGATACTGGGCATAGCTGCCGCCGCGAGTCTTCTGGGCCGACCATATCTCCTGCTCATGCCAGCTTTCGCACGCACGGTACAGCATGTCGGGCCGGAGCAACTGGGCTTGATGGTAGCGGCATCGGGTGCAGGTTCCTTTCTCGGTTCTATTGCACTGGCTACGCTCAATACCTCCCAACACCTGCAGCGTCTCCTGCTCATCTGCGGCATTGGCTTTGGCATTGTCCTTGCCCTGTTCGCGCTCACCCCTCTCTTTCCGCTCGCTACCCTGATACTTATTGCCTGTGGCGCGGGCGCAACCATGACCATGACCATCGCCAATACCCTGCTTCAGACTCAGGCTCCATCAGGTATGCGTGGGCGTGTCATGAGCCTGTACACGCTCATCGCGGCAGGTCTCACACCGTTGGGCGCGTTGGTAATAAGCAGTCTGGGCGCTGGAATTGGTTTAAGCATGGCGACGGCAATCATGGGTGCTGGAATAGTCATATGTGTAGTGGTTGGGTACTGGTATCTCACTTGATATAGCTCTTCTTTTGCGTATACTTACCATGAGTCGAAAAATAGATCGTGGTTAAATTTTTCAGACTATAAGAAAGAAGACAGCCAGTGAAATATCAACTCGCTCAGGTCAATATCGGGCGTATCCCTTCAAAAAGCCGTTCCCAGAACCACAAAAAGTCAGTGACCTCTCGCTCCAGGTATGATACAATAAGAGACACTACCAGCCAGGAGAAACACATGACCGTTCAGATTCGTCACGCCACCATTCAGGATTACGCCGCAATTGCTCCGATTGCTCGCGAAAGCCAGGAAATCCATGCTCAGGGACAGCCAACAATTTTTCGCTCGGACACTCCGGGATTCTCCGAAGAATACTTGCGCCATCTCATCGAAGACGAAGCATCCGACGCCTACGTCGCAGAAGATGACGGACATATCGTCGGCTATGTCTTTCTCCATGTGCGCCCATTATCTTTCCTTGACTTCTTTCAAAAACAAACGGTCGCCCTGATAAGTGACATCGCTGTTACCGCTTCCGTGCGTCGTAAAGGCATCGGGCAACTCCTCTTTGAAACGTCGCTGCAATGGGCCAAAAAGCACAATGCCGACCGCCTGGAGTTGAACGTGTGGGAGTTCAATAAGAATGCTATCGCCTTTTACGAGCGAAACGGCATGCAGACGCTCAACCGCGCCATGTCACTTCCACTGACGTAAGGACAAGATTATTTCGCCGGAATCGCGCCGACCAGATTCATCAACCGAAGAATATAGACCCGCTGTATGGCTCATCAACATGCGCAGCGTAATGTTCTTTTCAGCATCTTTCCGGTGAAAGCGTAGCCAATCCACATATTCGTCCAGATACTTTGCTGGCTTCTGACCCTTTCGGTATTATGCTGTTGCCAGACCTCCGATTCCGGCACTCCAAAGCGGATGAAGAGAACGAGCAACGCGGGGATTACGCCAATGACAAACAT
>DATGJV010000604.1:0-10870 GCA_035295005.1 Ktedonobacteraceae bacterium
TGTTTGAGGTAGTTCCCACAATGGACCAAGAGACGGCTGACTTTCAGCGCGTTAGCGGGAACCTTGTAGCCACGCATCGTACGATAACGTTCCTTAATCCACCAGCCAATAGCACGCTCACACGCATTGTTGGTGCCATCAAGGGTTTCCTTGTTGGGTCCTTTCCACGTGCGGTAGCGTGTCAAGCGGTTCCACAGGTTCCAGCGATCCAGAAAGAAAAGGCGTAAACGATAGGCTAAACTCTGGTGTTCTCCCTTTTGAGGAGGAGCGGCTTGCAGGTAGCGTCGATGCATGCTTTCCAGTTCGCTGGCTTGTTCGCGTTCTCGGCTCTTGATAAGTTCGCCGAGCCGCTTCAAGTCGGCTTGCGCTTGTTGCGGACTGATGCCCAGGTCCTTGAGCGAGCCATCGGCATCTTGAGCCACCAATGGCTCATACTGCTCAATCAAGGTCTCGGTGTTGCGCAACACATGCGCTTTACACAGTTGATGTTGCACTCCCACGTCATCGGCGACCGTCTTGAAGCCATCGGCATCATCAGTCACCAGCACGCACGCTCCTACACTTTTAGCAATCGGCTCGATCCAGTCTTTGAGCGTGTCGATATCTTGTCCACTCAATTCATCGACCGTCAACACCAGTCCACTGATGCTATCGACCGTCAAGCCCAACGAGAGCCATTTCCCACAACACTTCACACTGGTCAGATCCGCTCCCATGGCCGCTGTGCGGAGCCCTTCAAACACCTGATCCCGTTTGAGACCCGGCACCCGACTGGCTGCGTCTTGCACCGCGTAATACACCTGGCTTTTGCAGTACGATATCCCCAGCGATTCCAAGGCCAGGGACGTCGCTCCATAGCTGAGTCCTAAGAGGTAGAGCATCACCGCTAATCCTTTGCCTCGTAGCGAAGTTTGAGCCCGACTCACTCCTGGCGGATACACGCGAAACGTTCTCTTACACTTCAAACACTGATAGCGTTGGGCATGCACTTGCTCATATTTCGTGTCGCGGATTGCTTTCGGTACCTCTTGATGCCAACGCAACCGCTTTCCGTCACATCCCGGATAGGGACAACGTGTCGGAGTCGCTCCTTTATCTGGTTCTACTCGTGGCAAGAGTACGTGTAATTTCATCGCTCTTTCTCTCCTCTCCTGGGTTCCTTCCTATTTTACCTCACTTTTACCACTTTTTGAACAGCCACGGCGCAACCAGCATATTGACAATGACTTATAATTGATGTTATTATGGAGCAGCTTACCTTATAGCCATACACTGATTACAAAGAAATTTTGATGAAATTTGCTATCATAAATTTCGCATAGTGATTTATGAGGTACAGCATTGAAATTCTAGGATTCCTTCATTTTTAGAGATTTTATTTTAGATTTAAAGGAGTGTGCGTGATGGCCTCAATAAATTGTCCGAAATGTGGTATGACTAATAACTCGCGGGGAACGTTCTGTGGTAATTGTGGTTACGCATTTCAAGCGGATGGAGCAGCAACATCATCGCCTTCACAGGGGCAGCCAGGTGGAGCGCCGCCTCCACCACCACCGTCATCTTATCCGGCCAGTAACATGCCTTCTTCGCCTATATATCCAGCGGGGCAAACACCACCACCCCTCTATCCACACAGTAACATATCTTCTTCGCCCATATACCCGGCGGGTGGGTCGCCCCCACCACCATCATCTTACCCGACTGGTAACATGGCCGCCCCACCCACGTATGTGGGAGGTGGAGCGCCGCTACCGTCGTCTTCTTCGCCTTCGTACCCAACGGACAGGGTACAATTTCCTCAAGCGGATTATCCAAAAAGTGATCCGAATATGCCACCTGCGCCGCGCCGCAAGAGTAAAAAGGGACTTATCGCTATCCTTGCTATTGTGGTGATAGTCATCCTGGCAAGCGCGGTGGGCGTCTTCGAATATAATTCACATAAATCAGCATCTATAACAGGCTCTTCGACTTCCACTCCAGGTACTACTGCCACAACAGTATCTACAACGGCCCCTTCTGCTCCCACCGCGGATGCGAATGCCACAGGTACAGCAATAGCCTTAACAGGCTCTTCGACTTCCACCCCAGGCACTACTCCTACAGCAGTTTCTTCGACTCCTACCCCAGGTACGAATGCTACTCCTACAACAGTACCCTCAGGGAGCAATTACTCAGCAGCGCAGCCAGGGCCTGGTTGCGATACAAGTGGAGGAACATGGACTCCGCAGGGAATTAGTAATATCACCTGCGGTACAACAATCTCTGTCGGTTCAGCTAATGCGCGAGGATACTTATACCTTCAACTGCCAAATAACGAATCATTCTCGCCGAACAACATCATAGGCGTCACAGCAACCGTTCGAAGCGGCTACGATTGCGTTGGTCTGGCTGAACAGGACGCGAACACAGGATATTTAGTAGAATTTTGTGGTACTGGCAACTGGAACATCTACTCAATAACCAGTGGAGGAGCTACTATCAAAACGCTGGCCCAGAGTATCACATCCACGAGATCATCCGAGCAACTCTCGCTGTCTATCAAGGGTAATACGCTAACGTTTACGATTGATACTGAAGTACACACGATCACTGTTACACCAATTCATCCGGTCAAAGTAGCAATAACATTCATCACCAGTTATGGAAACGGCGGCAGTGAACCAGTATCGAACTTCAGCTATACAGTACAATAATCCTGTACGGCTACTTTGGCGAACGCATCGTTCAAGGTTATCAGCACATAGGCTTTTGTGCAAGGGTCTGTACATGTAAGCCCATGATTGGAGGTCCTGTTTTGCGAAGCGGCAATGGAACAATCCGCTTCGCAAAACAGGACCTCCATTTTCTATGATGAGAACAGGTGAAATTTGTCGCGGTTTGGCGTATAATGCTGTCAGTTAGATAGAGTGGTGCCGCTCTTATGCTGATTGTCTCCATTTTATAATGAAGGGCGACGCAAAATAATGACGCAGACAGAAGAAATACGCTCGGTACAGGACGTGGCTCGCGCTGTGCGACAAAATGTTGAGCGCGTGATTGTGGGCAAAGAAGAGGTGATTGACCTGTTGATGGTCGCGCTGTTGTGCGAAGGCCATGTCCTCTTTGAAGATGTGCCGGGTATTGGCAAAACCGTGATGGCGAAATCGCTGGCGAAATCGCTGGGGTGTTCATTTCAACGTATCCAGTTTACGCCGGACCTGTTGCCATCGGATATTACAGGTATCACGTTCTTTAATCAGAAATTGGGTGAATTTGAGTTTCGACCGGGACCGTTGCTTTCACAAATTGTACTGGCGGACGAGATTAACCGCGCCACGCCGCGCACACAATCTGCCCTGTTGGAGGCGATGGAAGAGCGGCAGGTGAGTATCGAGCGCGATACGATACCGTTGCCACGCCCGTTTATCGTAATTGCTACACAGAATCCGATTGAGTTGGAAGGCACATTTCCATTGCCGGAGGCGCAGCTCGACCGTTTTCTGCTGCGTCTGCGACTTGATTATCCAACGCAGTCAGAGGAACGGTTGATTGTGCAGAGGTTTCGCGAGGCGCAGCCGCTTGAGGATTTGATGCCGGTGTTGAGCGCGGAACGTTTGCTGCAAGCGCAGAAGATGATCCGGCGTGTGCGCGTTGATCCGAGCATTGAGAATTATCTCGTGGAACTGGTACGCGCCACTCGCGAACATGGCGGAGTGGAACTGGGGGTCAGCCCTCGCGGCACCCTGGCTCTCTATCGAACAACGCAGGCTTTTGCCGCTATTCATGGGCGCTCGTATGTCATTCCCGATGATGTAAAACTGATGGCCCCCCACGTGCTGGCTCACCGCATGATCGCCACCAGCCAGACCCGCATGCACGGGCGTGCGATGGAACAGATTGTAGATGATGTCCTGCATAGCGTTTCTGTGCCGGTGGAATGAATAATGAACAAAGGTTGGTACATTCTCGGTATCGTTATCATCCTGGCAAGTCTACCTTTTCACCAGGCTCTACTGTCGGTAATTGGGCTACTGATAATCCTGGTGATCGGGGTGACGGATATCTGGGAGAAGTATTGTCTGCGCAACCTGCGCTATGCACGGTCGTTCAGCGAGCGGCGGGCGCTGTTTGGCGAACGAGTGACGCTCTCGCTTTCGGTGGAGAATGCTAAATTGCTGCCGCTGCCGTGGATTGAGGCACGCGACATGGTGCCGCGTGCGCTGCCAATCGCGGAGCAGCAGGTGAGTATCAACATCTTCGGCGATTCTTTCTACCTGGATAACATGTTCAGTTCACGCTGGTACGAACGGGTGACACGACGTTATACCGTGCTGTGCAATGCTCGCGGCGTCCACAAATTTGGGCCGACGACGCTGCGCAGCGGCGATGTGTTCGGGTTTCTGACACGAGAAGAGACGCTAAACAATTTGCAGTATTTGCTGGTGTACCCGTTGATCGTTCCCCTGACGCGCTTCAGTTTGCCCGCACGCCATCCTTTTGGCGACCGGCGGGCTCCGCGGCGACTGCTGGAAGACCCTTCACGCATTATTGGCGTGCGTGACTACGTGTATGGTGATAGCTTGCGGCGAGTTCACTGGAAGGCGACGGCGCGGACGATGCAGTTGCAGAGCAAAGTGTACGAGGCAACTACGACCTATACGCTGATTACCTTCCTCAATGTCGCGCCGCATTTCGATGCCCATTATGGTTTGCAAACGGAGCTGCGAGAACTGGCAATCTGCGCCGCCGCCTCGGTAGCGGATTGGGCAATCAACGAGGGCTATGCCGTTGGCCTATACGCCAATACCCTGATGTTCATGCCAGAAGCGGGGATGAAGCCGCCAACCGAACCAGAGAGCGAGACTGCGCAATCGTCAGGGGCGACGGATGTGGAAGAGCAGAGGAATGCACGGCGCATCCATTTGCCGCCAGCCACCAGTGAGGGGCAACGCACGCGGATTATGGAGACGCTGGCACGCATCCAGCCGTACCACGGGAGCAATATTGAAGATGTGATACAGACGGAACGATCGCGTTTGCCAGCGGGGGCAACGGTAGTAGTTGTGACCAGTACGGTGAGCGAGCGGCTGCTAGATACGCTGGATCGCGTGCGCAGGGCAGGTCACGCCGTGACTATTTTGTTTACTGGCGACGAGCCACCGCCGACCAAATTTGCCGGTGTCACCGTCTATCACCTCGGTGGAACCGAGATGTGGCAGAGGTTAGAGAAAGCCTATAGCATTGAAGGGGTGCCGGATGAAAATCCGGTCGCGATTCCAGAACGAATCCCCATAGGTTTGCAATTGTAATTGTAGGGGTCCGCTTCAGCGCACCCTCCGTACCCAATGTAGGGGTCCGCTTTAGCGCACCCAATCGTAGGTGCCACGCATGAGCAAATTAGACAACGAATTTGGCGATTTTCCAGACAACGGATTTGAAAATGAGTTTGAACTGGAGATAACCGACCTGGAACCGGATGAAGAGGCCGGGCGTTCGGTTGCCCTCGTTGCCGAGGGTTTGCGTGTCCTTTCCAGAGTGCGCGATACCTCGCATGAAATGGTTGAGCAGGGGAAGCAGCGATTGGATGGCGCTCGTGAATGGCTGCTGGAGGAGGAACCTGAACAAAGGGTTATAGAGCGTACTGCATACGGCGAATTTGAGTTGGAGATAACCGATCTACCGCCTGAAATAGCGCAAAGTAGTAAGCAGAACAGTCTGGGAGACCGCTGGTTGCCATTCTTCGAGCGCGTTCGTGCGCGAGTTCCGTTCAATCGGCGTCTGAGGCGAGTGAGTATAGCTGTTGTGATTGTTCTCCTGACGCTGATCTTTTTGCTGAGCAGCCTGCCAGATTTGCGTGCCGCTATTGTGGGTTTCTTCAAGAGTAACGGGCCTTCAACGCAAACGACCAATTCAAGTAGTGTTTTTATTTTCTCTCCAGACAACGTTAATGGTGCTGGAGAGCAAGTTCCGGCAGTACTTACTGTTATACCTGAAGGGACGGTTGGTGTAACGCCAGGGCCGAAATGGCCGTTACCCCCGGCTGCCATGCCGACCGATTGTCCTCTCGGTCCCATCGTCAACGACTCACATACAGTTGGAAGTACTCCTATCTGGATTACCGGCTTTAGCGGGCCGCAAGCTCGAATTCACCTGCCCAATACGCCTTCGCGCAGCATTCCACAATGGCATGGCTGGGCCGTTCACCTGGTAATTACGGTGCCAACCGATTATCCCGATGCCGTAACAATTACAGGCGCGGACATCCTCTACGGTAGACCGCTCTTCTTCCAGGCTGACCCCAACCCTGCTGTGATACCAGTATTGATATTGAACCCGGCCCAACCATCAGGGTTGCATTCCGTCGTTGACGGTGAGCAAGGCATCTCGTGGAACGTAACCATGTACGTCTATGCCTCTGGCTGTTACGTTATCAATACAGCGTGGCCGGATGGCGAGTGGAATTTTCACTTCGCGGCGGGATTGTAGGGGAAGGGGTATTATTGAGAAGGGGCAAGTTCCATCGCTACATTGATAGGCCCTTCACCTTCCTCAGCCTGTCGTATTGTAATATCGGCTGTTAAATTGAGTGCGGCGAGAAGTTCTATAATGGTATCAAGTGTAGGATTGATATCATCTGCGGAAAGCAAGCGAGACACGGCTTCACGCTTTTTCCCCATACGCGCCGCAAGTTGTTCGTGGGTCATTTGAAGGTGCTTACGTGCAACATCAATAGCGTGCATCAACTCTAACTCGGCAGCCATTTCTCGGTAGCCCTCGGCTATCTTTTCGTTCTCCAGTCGTTTCCGTAACCGTTGCTCGAATCTATTCATTTACTTCCGCCGGTTGGTTTGTATCTTCTTGCTCAAAATACTCAATCACCCATTTCATAGTGAAATTGTAACATAAATATTACAAATACACAAGTGTTTAATAAAAATCTGCAACAACCCTGGAAAAACCTGACATTATGCTGTTTATGTTATTGGCGATACATCGCCGACATGGTATGCTATTATCCTGAACATCTTTTCATGCGCATGTAAGGTAGCAACAATTATGACGGAACAATCATCGCTCTTTGGCACACAAGATACGCCACCAGAAAAAAAGAAAGCCGCTCCTGCGCAGGCTCAAACGGCAAATTCTTTCACAGGTGGGGAACCGCTGGCGGCTCGGATGCGCCCACGGACACTGGATGAGATTGTGGGACAGGAGCGTCTGGTCGAGCCGGGACGATTGTTGCGCCGTAGTATTGAGGGGGACCGCATTCCCTCGATGATTCTATGGGGGCCACCGGGGAGCGGCAAGACGACACTGGCAGAAGTGATCGCGGGACATTCGCACGCTCGCTTTGTGCGGCTGAGCGCGGTCTCAGCTGGAGTAGCAGACCTGCGGCGCGTAGTGGACGAGGCTCAGAAGTTGCGCCAGTTCTCGAAACAGCGCACTATCCTCTTTATAGACGAGATTCATCGTTTCAACAAAGCGCAACAGGACGCGGTGCTGCCACATGTTGAACGCGGCACGGTAACATTGATTGGCGCGACTACAGAAAATCCAAGCTTCGAGGTGAACGCGGCTTTACTTTCACGTAGCCGCGTGTTCACGCTTAAAGCTCTGAGCGAGGAACAGATAGTGCTTATCCTGCATCGTGCCTTGACTGATGTGGAGCGCGGACTGGGCAAGTTGCATATTACTATTGACGAGGATGTGCTGCAACAAATAGCCATTTTCGCTAATGGAGATGCTCGCACGGCGCTGAATATACTGGAAATGGCCGTACAGAGCGGTGCTGGTGAAGAAACTGGACAGGGACAACAGGGGAAACAGGGGCGGCGTATCACGTTGCCCATGATTGAAGAGGCGATGCAGCATCGTGCGCTACTTTACGATAAGAGCGGCGACCAGCATTACGATACGATTTCGGCGCTGCACAAGTCTATACGTGGTTCTGATGCCGACGGAGGGTTATACTGGCTGGCACGGATGCTCGAAGCAGGTGAAGACCCTCTGTATATTGTGCGGCGCTTGATTCGCATAGCTTCAGAGGATGTGGGAATGGCCGACCCACAAGCACTGGTCGTATGTGTGGCGGCACAACAGGCCGTTCACTTTGTCGGTCTGCCGGAGGCTAATCTCGCACTGGCCCAGGCGGTGGTCTACCTGGCAACCGCTCCTAAAAGTAATGCTCTGGAAGTGGCTTATAGCCGTGTCATGGAAGATGTGCAGAATACCCGCAACGACCCCGTTCCCTTGCAAATTCGCAACGCCCCCACCCGACTGATGAAAGACCTCGACTATGGCAAGGACTACAAGTACGCCCACGACTACTATCAAGATTTGCAGATTGACGATCCCGAAAGACCGCCCGCCCAACAACTGCAAGAATATTTGCCTGAGCGTTTGAAAGGACGGAAGTATTACGAACCGGGGCAACAGGGGAAAGAGGCGAGTATCAAACGGTGGTTGGCGAGGAGAAGGAGCGAGGAGAAGTAATTTGCATCACCATATTTCGTTTAGCTAATCAGATTGTGAGACGTTGCGACGCTGTACTTTTTCCATTAGAAAATGATTAGAAATACCCAAACATGTGCGATAAGCCCATAAGTAAACAAATAATTTCATTGACATTTCGGCATATTTATGTTATTATAATTATATCGTTTCACGATACTTATATACGAGAAACGCCCCTTCCCTGGGAAGCTGAGGCTAAAGTGTCAGGGAGACAACGACGTCTTCATGGATGGGAGTGGTAGCAACTTCATCGGGGAAGGGCATGTGAGAAAGGAGGGTTGTTGAGTAATAATACAAAGCCCGGAGAGTTTTTCATTTCGTAGTGTTATCTGTATAGTTTCGGTTTATCGCCCTTTCAGGACGAGCCAGAAGTTATCCACACCGATGTGGATAAGACTGCCCTACCTGTAGGCATCGCAGCCTGCGCCACGAGAAACAAACGCGAGAGCATATACGATGCGCTTGTGTCCCGTCCCGTACACCGGTATGGATACAAACATGTATTGTACGTTCTTTTAAAAGAAAGGTAGGAACTTCAATGGCTCAATTCGCCCAACAACCAGATCGTGATATTCGCGAGCTACCCCCGCGTGAGGTAGTAAATCGTGAGGTGACTGAATCCACGGTCAGAGGCATTGCGAACCCTATTCCGCTTGGGCTAGGTGCCCTTGCATTCACAACAGCTGTTCTTGGCTGTAGTTATGCCGGCTTTATTGTACCTTCTCTCCGCTCAGGTCTGAGCGTCGTTGTTGCCGCAGCCCTCTTCTACGGAGGTATCGTGCAAATACTGGCAGGTATGTGGGCATTTAGAAGAGACAACACAATTGCCGCAACCGTCTTCTCCTCATATGGTGGATTCCTGGTAGCATTTGGCGTGCTTTTCCTCCCCAGCTTTGGTCTCACCAGTTCGCTTTCGGCGAACGGTCTGCATGCCGCTCTTGGTCTGCTCTTCCTCTGCTGGACAATCTTCACGGGCGTCCTGTTCCTGGGATCGCTCAGGAGCAGCGCTGCAATGATGCTCGTGCTGGTACTCTTGTTCTTCTGCTTCCTGTTCCTGACCATCGGGCAACTGGCATCTGCCAATACTGTCCTGCTCGCTATCGGCGGCTGGATTGGTATCGCAACCGGTATTGTCGCCTGGTACACGGCATGGGCAGGTATGCTCAATGCAACGAATAGTCCGTATAAGCTGCCAATGGGTATGATGCGCTAAGGATAGTGGGTCTGCCAAAAACGAGGGTGGTGGCTTGCGATATTGTCGCAAGCCACCACCCTCGTTTTTGGCAGACCTCTTGTATTCACAGGATAAAATAGAAGTAACCTTTTCCGCGATTTTTCCCACTACTCTATAGAATGCAGTAATTTCAGGAGCCACTATGGAAAACCTGACGGATGTCGCGCTGGTCGAGCTAGCACGCACCGGCGACCGACATGCGTTTGGACAATTGATTGAGCGGCATACACAGATGGTACGACAGATTGCGTTAAGCATGATTGCCGATGAAGAGGTTGCCCGCGAGCTGGTGCAGGAGGCATGGTTGCAGGCATATCTCTCACTCGACCACCTGCGGGATGTCACGCGCTTTAAAAGCTGGCTCTATGGTATTACACTCAACGTCTGCCGCAACTTTATACGCGAGCGGAAAATAGACCCCTATTCGCTGGACGCCATTATGGGCGGCGTGTCGCACGATATTTCCTGTCTGGCTATCGAGGCGGTAGACCCGGAAGAGATTGTGGAGGAACGCGAACTGCACCGTGTGGTGCTTGGCGCGGTACAATCGCTCTCTCCGAAAGAGCGGGTCGCCACATTGCTGTTCTATTATGAGCAGTTGAGCATGCAGGAAATCGCCGCAATCCTGGGCATCTCGGTTGTCGCCGTCAAGGGACGGCTGTTTAAATCGAGAAAGCAGTTACGGGAGCGTCTGCTGCCATTCATGGGTGATATGAGCGAGATAAGCGGCCCGGACGATACAGGGAAGCGTATTCCGCGAGCATACATACAGAGAGGGAAACGAATGGTTACGGTTACAATTCTCGCAGTCCTTGATAACTTCGCGAATCCGAGCAATCGCGTAGTCGTGCTGTGGGATGAAGCAGGCAATCGCGTCCTGAATATCTGGATTGGCGCGACCGAGGGGAGAATCATCACAATGGCGCTGGCGCAGGTTGAATCGCCGCGACCAATGACCACGCACTTCATGGTCAATTTGTTGCACGCGGCCAATATAGAACTTGAAGAAGTGCGCATCGAATCGCTGACCGCCGAGGTTTTCTACGCTACGGCCCGGTTCCGCAACGGTGAACAAACTATCGAGCTGGACGCTCGCCCCAGCGATGCGCTGGCGCTGGCTGCTCTGCTCGACCGCCCAATCTC
>DATGJV010000605.1:0-3766 GCA_035295005.1 Ktedonobacteraceae bacterium
GGACCAGAGCCACAGATGCTCCGCTCGCACCACATGATGATGCACATGGCTGCTGGTTTTATGGGTGGTGGCATGAGCGCATTGTCAACCCCCACAACCGCGACTTCGACAGGAGCAGAAACACAAGATGCTGTAAACAAAGCGTGGTTTGAAGTGCAATGGCAGGGGAACTCGCTGGATTTACTCATCTTAAATATCCAGGGTGAGGGGTTTCAGAAAGCCCATTGCTGGCTGCTTGCCGATACTCAGGAGATTGCCCGTGGATTTCTGGCTGCCGTATCTCGCTGGGAGTCAGAGATTCGCGGCGAGGTCCTCGTCTTCGACAATGGTCACTGGTACAAAGACGAATACCTTTTCCAGGATATCAAAAATGCCACATTTGACAATCTGATCCTGCGCGGCACGCTGAAGCAGGAGATTCGCGACGATCTGGTACAGTTCTTTGCCTCACGAGACCTCTACGAAGAACACGATGTCCCGTGGAAACGCGGCATCCTCTTTGTTGGCCCCGCGGGCAATGGCAAAACCCACACCGTCAAATCGCTCATCAACTCGCTAAAGCAACCCTGCCTCTACGTGAAGAGCTTTCGTGCGCCGCACACACAGGGTGCCGACGAATTCAACATCCGCCAGGTCTTTGACCGGGCTCGCAGAACCGCCCCCTGTGTGCTGGTACTGGAAGACCTCGATTCGCTGCTGACATCACAGAACCGCTCATTTTTCCTGAACGAACTGGATGGCTTTGCCTCGAATATTGGCATTGTCGCCCTCGCCACGACCAATCATCCCGAACGGCTCGACGCCTCCATTCTTGACCGTCCCAGCCGCTTTGATCGCAAATATCCGTTTGACCTGCCGGAGCTAGCGGAGCGCACAGCCTATATTAACATGTGGAACGATTCGCTTAAACCCGGTCTGCGCCTCTCAACAGAGGGCATCGCGAAGATTAGCGAACTGACCGATGGCTTCTCGTTTGCCTACCTCAAAGAACTTTTCCTCTCCTCGAAGATGCGCTGGATTTCCACCCCGCAGCAGGGAACAATGGAGGAAGTCATGGTCGAGCAAGTCGGCAAACTGCGCGAACAAATGGTCAGCGTGAACATGGCTCCCATGCCTGAAATGCCCGAAGAGTTTGAGGGAATGCCTCCCATGTTCGGGCCAATGATGGCAAGAGGGATGCGCTTTCAGCGCAGGATACAGGGCTGACAGGTTGCCCGCGAAAGAAGCAAAGCTGGCAACACAACCTGGCAGGTTATGTTGCCAGCTTTGCTTCTTTCGTACCTTCATAAAGTTTGTACAAAACCAACGATAATACCCTGTACCTCTTCGAGGCGACCTTGAAAGAAATGGTCGGCCCCCGGAACTGCCACGAGGCTTTTGGGTGCGGGTACTTGCTCGAACCATTGCGCGGTCAGTTCGTAGGGCGCAAGTTCGTCTTCTGTGCCGTGAATCAGCAGTTTGGGTTTGTGGCAACCTTCCAGTGTATCGCCATCGAACATGCGAGCGGGTACGCCCAGGCCAATCATCGCCTGAGCGCGATCATCGTTGGCGGCAACACGCATGCCAACATAAGAGCCAAACGAGAAACCAGCGATAATAACGGGCAAACCGGGATAGCGGCGACTCAGAAATTCCAGCGCGAAGCGCACATCGTCCATTTCGCCGCGCCCGTCGTCATATACACCAGTGCTATGGCCGACGCCACGAAAATTGAAACGTAGCGCAGGAATAGTCAGTGCTTGCAGCGTCTGTGCCACCTTAAAAACCACTTTATTGTGCATCGTGCCGCCGCCGAGTGGGTGCGGGTGGCAAACAACCGCCGCGTAGCGCGGCCTGGCCCCTTGCTCCTCTGGTTTTAATATTCCTTCCAGATGTCCCTGCGCCGTGGGAATGTTGATATGTAGTACCTGACCGATAACGTGCCTTCCTTTGCTCTCGTAAAAGATATCTTTGTTCCCCACATTGTATCATTACCGCCTGAACTAATGGCAAAAGGGCCGGGGTACCCGCAAGGAATGTGTCCTGGTCCACTCTGCCATTTTGTGACATCGGCACTTGACAATGAGTGTCATGTCTAGCATAATCCTTGTATATCTTTCTCTTCCTTCCCATATTTGCCAGGCATAAGGAATTACATATGGAAACCTATGGACGACATCAATATCCGGGACGATTGTTCATTGTTGAAGGCGTTGATGGCTCAGGAAAAAGCACGCAAATCGCGCTACTTCGTCAATGGCTGATTAGCGAAGGCTATGCTGTGTTCTTCAGCGAATGGAATTCATCACTCCTTGTCAAGAAGACGACCAGCCGGGGTAAGAAAAAACAATTACTTTCGCCGACGACTTTTAGCCTCATCCACGCCACCGATTTCGCCGACCGCACGGAGCATGATATCATTCCCCCGCTCAAAGCGGGTGCCATCGTACTGGCAGACCGCTATATTTATACCGCCTTTGCCCGCGATGTGGCTCGCAAAGTTGATCGCCAGTGGGTGCGCGAACTCTACCAGTTCGCGGTCAAACCCACCGTCGCCTTCTATTATCGCGTACCATTAGAGGTCTCGCTCAATCGCATTCTTACCGGGCGCACAGAACTGAAATATTATGAAGCGGGTATGGACCTGGGCCTGAGTAATGATCCGCACGAGAGTTTTAAGCTATTCCAACAGCGCATTGTTAATGAATATGAAACAATGGTGGATGAGTTCGGGCTGACGGTCATGGACGCCACATTGCCCATTCCAGAGCAGCAGCGCCGCATGCGCGATATCATCAAACCTCACTTGCGCGGCGTGCGGCGTATCCGTTCATCAGCGCAAGAATCGGCATGGGCCGGTCTCGCCCGTGAGATGCGCCCGTCGCATCCAGAAGTTACAGGTACCAGTAGAGGTGGCCGATGAGTATCGTTGCTGACAGAAAGAAATGCGGATGTTATGACTGAACTGGCATTTTATGGCATTGATGCCATTCACCTGGAAGAACGCGATGAGGTCTTACCCGGTCGCTTGATTGTGATCGAGGGAACCGACGGCGTTGGTCGTACAACACAATTGCGTCTGCTGCGCCCCTGGTTGGAGAGCAGCGGCTACGCGGTGGTAGATACCGAGATGACGCGCTCAAAACTGGTGGGTGCGGGTCTCAAGCAAGCCAAGGAGGGACATACGCTGGGGCCAATCACACTCAACCTGTTCTACGCCACCGATTTCGTAGACCGCTTCGAGAGCCAGATACTGCCCGCACTGCATGCCGGTTTTGTCGTCCTGACCGACCGCTATATCTTCTCATTAATGGCACGTGCGCTGGTGCGCGGAGCCGATCCCAGATGGATTCGTTCCATCTATGGGCTGGCGTTAAAACCCGACGCTGTTTTCTATCTACGCATCGGCATAGAAGAACTGATACCGCGAGTCTTACAGCGTGGCGGCTTCAATCACTGGGAGTCCGGCATGGACATGCACTTCGGAGAAGACCTGTTTGAGAGCTTCGTCAACTACCAGTCACGCTTGCTCAAGCAATTTGACGATATGGCGCAGGAATACAACTTCCAGGTACTCGATGCCAGCCGCCCCGTCGAGCAAATCGCCGAACAACTCAAGCAAAAAGTGTTGCCCTTGCTGCCACAAGGGTAAATGTGTAGTGTGGCTGTCGCGGAAAAACAATGAGGTGCATACCTGGCAATGCCAGGTATGCACCTCATTGTTTTTCCGCGACAGCCACACTACGATAAGAAATTCAGCGCGGCCCGCGAGAGAACTTCCACGGCT
>DATGJV010000606.1:0-7900 GCA_035295005.1 Ktedonobacteraceae bacterium
ATGAAGATGATGTCGGAGACGAAGGGCAAGATGAAAGCGAAGATCGCCAGCACCGCGCTGCCCGCGAAGATGTTGCCAAAGAGACGGAAGGAGAACGAGATGATGCGTGCAAGCTCACTCACAATTTCAAGCAGACCTACGAAGAATGCGATGAAGCCGCCGAAATTGAGCTTGCGCAACGCACGCAAGTTGATATACTTGTTCAGGTGTTCCTTCGCGCCCAGTGTAGCGAAGCCATAGACCTGGCAGGTAATTACTGCAACGAGTGCCATTGCCAGCGTCAAATTCAGGTCTGTCGTGGCGGGTCGGATCCAGGGAATAATCTGGTTTGAGATATTACCAAACAATAAGAAGCCTGCTACAGGCTGGCAGTTCGGCAAGAATCCCAGGAATGGCTGGCATTGTGCTGCTGTCAGGTGTAAGTTCTGGATGCCTGTGTGATCGATTGAGCCCACGGTGTCTATGCCGGGAAAGACATCGAGCATGTTGGAGACGATAATGAACAGGAAAAGGGCGGCAACCAGTGGAAAGAACTTGCGTCCCTTCTCTTTTCCCGAAACGCTTTCCACCAGTCCCCGCATGTACTCAACCGTTATCTCTACCGCGCTCTGAAACTTGGAAGGGATAATAGCGCGTTTGCGCGTGGCAAAATAGAAACATACCACGAGAATCACGATAGATAGCCAGGTACAAAGTAGTGTGTTGGAAACCGGAAAACCGTATATGTAAAAAATGGTTTCCGGCTGAATCTGGGCTATGCCAGGAAGTTTCCAGAGCACTCGGTCCTCCCTTATTCACCGTGCCCTGCTCAGTCTCGTTCGTTGTAGATGGCTCCGTCTATCCCCGTCTATCATTCTACCCTATTCTCTAAAACAGGCCCTTAAATAAACGGTACGCTCCAAATATGCCGACGATCAGGCCAAGCAGCAGCCCGAGTAATAAAAATAGTATTTTCATATTGGTAAGCCCATCGAGGTAATTCCCTAAGATGGAGCCTAGAGCCAGGGGGATAGCGATCGTAAGTCCAAGTTGTCCGACCAACGCTAGCGACCCCCAAACAGAGGGCGGCTCTTTCTTTTTCATCCGTCAAATCCCATCTGTTGTCTCTCTCATATTATACCAGTCGGATTATAGCACACGGGATAAAAGATATGCAACAGTTGATACAAAAATTTTTTCTAAATAAGCTTGCGCTCTCGCGCCATGTTCGCGGCCTGTGTGCGGTTCTCGGCATGCAACTTGCTGAGGATATTCGAGACGTGGTTTTTTACGGTACCCTCCGCTAGCACGAGCTTATCCGCGATGTCGCGATTGCTGGCACCAGCCGCTAATAGCTTGAGTACCTCAACTTCACGCCCGCTCAACTCCTCTTCTATTTGATCTGATGTCCTGGTCGGCGTGGCAGCGTTCCCATTATGTCCCTTACGTCCAAACTCGACCAGCAATTTGCTGGCAACCTGCGGCTGAATAAATGGCTCACCTGCATATACTGTGCGAATGGTCGTCGTTAGCTCTGAGGAAGGCACGTCCTTGAGCAAATAGCCCATCGCGCCCGCTTTAACCGCCTCAAAGACGTAATCATCATAATCAAATGTTGTAAGGATGATGATACGAGCATCGGGATTATGCGCAATAATGGCCGCCGTTGCCTGCACACCGTTCTTGCGTGGCATCTGAACGTCCATTAGCACAACATCAGGCCCTTTGTCCGCGGCCTGTAGTTGAAGGTACCGTTGGATTGCCTCTTCACCGTTGGCGGCTTCCCCCACGACCTGAAAGCCTGCTTCCAGCTCGAGAACGGTATGCAACCCCTGTCGCATCAATGTCTGGTCTTCACACAGAAGAATTCGTATCGTGGTTGTCATCTTCATATTTCCTATCGCTTGCTGTCAAGCGCGATGAAATCCTACCTTTATACATTTTATTGATTGTACTACAGCCTTCTCAGAACGGCAATGCTTGAAACGCCGCAAATGATTCGCTACTCTTGCACTTTCTCTCTCGTTTGTAAGGGTATACAATGTCAGGGCAGTTCTTGCTTTACAACACATGTACAGATTATATTCAGGGAAAATCATGCAACGAGAAATATATTTCAAACGAGGACAGAGGTTGAAACGCTTTCATTTTAAACGCGATGAAATCCTTATACTTGCGCTCATTATCCTGGCTACCCTGGCACGCCTGGTACTCATTGCACAAAACTGGCCCACGACAAACAGCGACGAGGCGAATATGGCCTTGCTCGCTCGTCATGTCGCGTATAATGGGGAGTGGCCCATTTTCTTCTACGGCCTCCCCTATCTGGGGCCAATTGAAGGGTATATTGCCGCGCCGCTCTTTCATATCTTTGGCCCATCTACCTTCACATTGCGACTTGGCCTCCTGCCCTTCTTTTTTCTGTTTGTTATCTGCATGTATTATCTGACGCGCCTGCTCTACACCCGTGGTCTGGCCCTGTTTATCGTCGTATTGCTCTGCCCTGGTTCCAGTGAAATCATCGGACGCGAACTGAGAGCCGTCGGCGAATATCCTGAGATCGTCTTTTTCGCAGCCGCGATCTGTCTTATCATTATCTGGTTAGCATACTCTATGCCGACCCCTGACTCACGCACACGTCCCAATCTGCGGCGCATCCTCGTCTATGGCTTACTGGGTCTGCTTGTGGGGCTGGCCCTCTGGGACGACTTTTTAATCTTGCCATTCATAGGTGCTGGAGCCCTGTTTCTGTTACTCTTTTGCCGCCGCGAACTATGGTCATGGATGGGTGTAAGTTTGCTACTGGGTATCGTGATAGGCGCTTTCCCTCTGATACTGTACAACCTCACCGCGCCCCTGGCTCAAAATTCAATAGGCGTGTTAATAAGCATAGATCGTGACGGTGCTAACCTGCATCGCCCGTTTCTACAACAAATTGTTGGCACGTTGCTAATCAGTTTGCCAGATGCAACGGGATACAATCCTCTTTGCACTGACTCCGCGTTTCCCTATTTCCATGCTCCTGGCAGCCCGCCGAGCATCTCATGCATTGTCCTTCAAGGAGGTTGGAGCGCAGGGTACCTGATTTTATTGACACTCGCGACAATTCTTGCGGCTCGTTATATCTGGCTGCACTGGCGAGGCACGTCTCTGTTTAAACCCGTCTGGGCCTTTGAAGAGCGACAACAGATGATACTTCAGTGCGGACGGCTTATGTTATTGGTCAGTGCCATCGCTACGCTCCTCCTGTATGCAGTCAGTCCCAAAGCGGCAGTTGCTCCGAATCCGACCGCACGCTATCTTATCTGCCTGCTTGTTGCCCTTCCCTGTGTTCTATGGCCGCTCTGGAAAGGGATACCTGCGGTGTTGAAGATGCCAGACTGGCGCAGACAAATCCCGCTGCTTGTGCGTGGATGCCTCCTTTTGCTCATTCTGGCTGTCTATGGGGCTGGTACAATCAGAACATTCACCGATATACCCAACGCCCAGGTGTATTACCAGCAACAAGATGCACTGGTACAAAAATTGCTCTCCCTGGGCGCTACACGCATCTACTCCGAATATTGGACCTGCAATCGCCTTACCTTCCAGAGCCAGGAAAAAATCATCTGTGCCGTACTTGATGAACAACTCAACCCAGGCTTTGACCGCTATCTTCCCTATCGTACTATCGTGAAAAATGCTCCTCATCCTGCTTACGTATTTCCAGCTGGCTCGCCACAGGTACGAGCCTTTGATGCTGGCATGAAAAACGGCAGAATCTCTCCAGCATACCAGCGATTGACTTTTGACAACTACATTATATACTTGCCTGATAATCATCTAGTTGCCCGACCTGGGTTTATCCCGGCTTCACCGTGAGGCCATGTTTTTTTATTCGTTGGCGCAATCCTCTAAGGAGTAATGGGCATGCTTTCAATACGCGGCATAATTCTCGCGATTTTATTTCTGGCATCGGGCATTATTTTTCTCTTCATTAGTCTTACATCCTTGAGTCAAACAGGAAATACGTCACAGGCTCCGTTGTATGTACAGGGCTGTATCGTCGCGGACCTACGGGCGACCGATAATTCGTTGCAACAGCTTGAGCTTGGGCGCATTAATAGCAGGGGAAGTTGCGAGGATATCGGCAATTTTCGCGTTGGTTACCAGATTGCTACGGGCAACATCACTCCTCCCTTCCCCGGTACTCTTACCAGTAACATGTTGCCAACGGTCGAGGTATGGTACAAATCGCGCCTGACCTCCGGCATCTGTGGCAGCAATAAGCATGCTTGCCAGATAGCCAATGTGGTCGCTCTACGAACATATACATTGAACAAACAGAACATCGTTGTGCCAGCCGTTCTCTACAAAAGCGAAGATTTCTCGATCAAGGGCGATCTGACGCAGGCAAACTACAATCCACACGCGGCAACGTACCTCAAAGAGGGCATAAGCATCTGGCTCCCCGCCCTATTCCTGCTCGCCGGTCTCGTATTGATCGGCGGCAGTGTATTGTTACTGCTGGATTACAGGAAGAGGCTTATAAACTGGTATGCCTTGCGTGTTGACAATGTGTAAGGCATACCATGTAATATACTTACATAGTAGTATATCCCTTACCATAAGGAGAAAACAATGCGAAAAATCATTTCTACTGTCACAAGTAAGGGGCAAGTAACTATTCCTGTTGAAGTGCGCAGATATCCTGGCCTCAAAACGAACGATAAGGTAGCATTTGTGATAAGTGCTGATGGAACAGTACAGTTGCAAGCGCCGCGCTATCCTAATATTGCGTCATTACGTGGTGCTGCCGGTAGCCTGGAGCGGCCAATGACATGGAAACAGATGAAAGAAACGGCTTATAAAGACCGTTTCAAAGTACAGGATGATGAGACTGAATAATGGGTTTGCCGTTTATTGATACTGATGTAATTATCCGTCTTCTGACAGGAGACGATTTTATGCAGTTTCATCACACTCCCACCGGTTGTTTCTGCAATTTTTTCTCTGGCAATTCCTGTGCTTTTTCTCCGACGCTTTGGACGCGCATGGCGCTGGAGATGGTCAGGCCGAGGGCGCTGAGGAAGGCGAGGCCGGTGCTTGCCATGAGCAGGGCGGCAAAGGGATGGGAGAAGGCGAACATTGCCAGCACATCGTCTTTTTGCAGGTGGAGCAGACCGGAGAAAACGAGCAGACCCACGACCTCGTTGCTGCCAACCTGTCCTGGCGGGGTGGGCAGAATGTAGAACATGTTATAGAGTGTATAGCCAAAAATCGCGGTGCCGAAGTCCAGCGGGGTCCCAATTGTCCAGAAGGCCAGCATGGCGAAGAGGCCCTCGAATATGACAGCAACTCCTGTCAGCAGAATCGCGGGGATGAAAATCCTGGGACGGCTGGCACCCATCAGCAGCGAGTCTACAAAGCCGATGGCGAAAGCCTCTATTTTGCCGCCCAGTACTTTAGGGAAGAGACCCGATATTTTGCGAATGAGCGCATCTGCAACAGCCCTCTTCCAGGCCGCGAGACCCACCACGAAGACAAGGCCAACCAGTAGACCACTGACCAACCCCAGGATGAGCCATATCTGAAAATTCATCTGTACGCCGAGGAACGGCACGATGGCGATAATGAAGAGCGCGGGCATCAGGTCCAGCGCCTTGTCCATTGCCACAGTGGGTAGTGATTGGCTGACAGGAATGTTGGCGGTCCTCTTGAGAATGAGACTTTTTGCCACCTCACCGCCGCGCACAGGCAACAGGAAGTTCAGGAACGAGCCAATCATGAATATCTGGATAACTTTGAATGTTTTGATTTTACGTATCGGGCGCAGGAAGAGTCCCCAGCGAGCGCCGCGAATTGCCAGCGATATGACGAAAGAGAGGCCGCACAGCAGAGCAAGAATGAGGCCGCGAGGCGTTGCCAGATTCTCTTGCAGTTCCTCCACCGTCATTGGTATGTCTACATAGCGTGCCACCAGGAAAAGCATGCCGATACCAATCGCCAGCCCAATTGTCACTTTCACGACTGGTTTATTGAGTACAACTTTCCATGTTGGCTCTTGCTTGATCGGCCGGGGCGTCGCAGGAACAGGCATTGCGGCAAGCGGCAACGTTTTACCAAAGGGTTCACTGCCATACAGGTTCACAATGGGCAATGGCCCTGTTTGCTGAATACCATTGGGCCACCAGCCCTCTTCCTGATCAAAAATCCTCGCGTGTTCTGTCCGGGGTATAGCAGACAATGGTTGCTCTTTGGAAGTGGGATGAGGGAGACGTATAGCTGGCATCATACCGCTCAATTGCATCAAGTGTCTTGTTGCTTGCTCGCTCACATCGGATGGATCAGAGGGATCGGATGCAACCGCAAAACCGTATGCTGGCGTGATGGGATGCACCTGCGTATTCATTTGTTCGATCTGTTCGATTGAGAGCAAAGAGCGAGAAGAGATTACTGGCTGTAAGCTTGTAGGTTGTGTTGCAACATCGAACGGCTCGATTGCCGGAAACCCACTATTTTCGGGGCGAGTATCCTTAATGAGACGCGGTGGGCGACGAAAATGGGGCATTACTTGATCGTGCTGCATTACGAACCTCAATTATACACAGATCAGAACTGTCTTTTCGGTTTGGGACAGATTTCTTCACGTAACTATTAACGATTGATACATATATTGTTAACGATATATTCGACTTATTTCACAATCTTCTGTAGGGACAGCTTCGGAACAGGGACTCGACATTGCTGCGCTCGTCGAGTCGGGCGCGATCAATCGGGCCCCTACAGCGCCTGCGGCGCTTCTGACCCATGCGCCCGCAGGCGCTGTAGGGGCCCGATTTATCGCGTCCAGGCACGAGCGGTAGCGATGTGCCAGTCAGCCAATTATTCCCGATTTCATTGTTCAATGTGTATTGGCTGACTTTCATCTGTATTATGGCACATTGCTCTATAAATACTGGTGGGCATAGTACCATTTAGCTGTATGCCGCATGCCCTCTTCCAGATCAACGCGAGGTAGAAAACCAAGCTCGGCGGTTGCTTTGTTGGTGATATAGACGCGACTGTTGGTCAAAAACTGCACGCGACTGCGAGTCAGGGGAGCCCGCTCACCTTTGAGGCCAGGGGTGATAGAAAATAGATCGGAGGCGAGGTTGGCAAGCCAGAGCGGGATACTGCCTCCGGGCAACTCTTTATTCAGCGCATGCGCAATTGCGCTTGACAGTTCGCGGATAGTAACGGGATGGTTGTCAGCAATGTTGTAGCTGTTGCCAATTGCCTGTGGTTTTTCTGCACAGAGCAAGAAGGCCGCCGTCATATCATCAATATAGATGGGGTGTAGCAACGCTTTGCCACCGTCAATAACGCGAAACAGCCCTTTCTTGATAGATGCAAAGAAGCCGAGCAGGTGCAGGTCGCCTGGCCCATAGACCAGTCCAGGGCGAACAATGCTTACCGGCAATCCTTGCTCGTTGTATGCCGCGAGTGCCAGTAGTTCGCTCTCCAGTTTTGTGGCTTCGTAGGGATTGGTTGGCGCGAAGGGCGCATTCTCGTCGGCTGGCGTCTGGTCGGTCACGCCAAATACGCCGGTGGTACTGCAATGAACGATGCGTTGCAGTTGCTGTTGCCCCTGACACGCGGCCAGTAGCGTGCGCGTTCCCTCGACATGCGTTGTCCGATAGAGTTCCGTTGGCACGCTGGGATGATAGAGATGGCCCACAAGATGGTAAACGATGCTGACACCATCAACCGCTTCCTGCACTTGCCGCTCATTCGTAATGTCGCCCGCGACTATGGAGACAGCTTCGCCAAATTGCGCCCGTGCTTTGGCGGCATCGCGTGCCAGGATGCGTACTGATTGCTGTTGGCGTACCAGTTCCGTGACCAGTGCAGAACCCAGAAAGCCGGTTGCGCCTGTTACCAGTATTGTCACGATCTCGCT
>DATGJV010000607.1:0-2489 GCA_035295005.1 Ktedonobacteraceae bacterium
CTCAAATTTTCCACTGACAGCGATTGTTACTGCTCCACCACCAGCGGTGCCGGTAAACTCGCTAGCTTCCAGTTCCTCCTGCATTTTCATCAGCTTCTGCTGCATCTTTTGAATTTCACGCATGTTCATGAATTCACTCACTCCTTACTTTGGACGAATTTCTTTGATTTCGGCCTTGAACATTTCCTTAACCTTCCGCACGACAGGGTCAACACTTGCTTTTCGTTGTATTTCTTCGAATGATGACGCTGAATGCGCTAATTCCACTGTAGTACTATTTTCTCTCACAATGTTCTTTCTGGCAAGTGGTCGCCCAATCTCGGACGAAGGTACTTCTGAAGGGTGAGGTGCGACTGATTCCTGCCCGGAACGTTGTGGTGTTTCATACGCAGCATTCGTGGCATTCCGTGGCGTTTGTGGCTGTTTTGTTGCTGGTCGCTCGCGATGAGCCGATTGTTGTGCTACGGTAGGCGCAGTTCCACTTGTTGATTGGCGACTTATTGCCGGTACTGCGCCAGATGGGGGTGTTTGACCAGGGGGTAAGAGACGCAGCCGACATTTCTGGTTAAACTCGGTACTTAATCCCCATTCTACGTCTTCACCATACGTGCTTTCCAGCAGGTATTTGTAATGGAGGGCATGCGTCGCCTGTATTACCACAATCACTTCTGCTGTCGAACCTTCAACAGCAACAACAGAATAGTCATTCAGATATGCTGACGTCTTTATTCCTGCCTGGTTTCTCCCTTTGACTCGCTTCTTGACACGTTCCCAACCATCGAGTACCTGTGTCAAGGTTAGGGTTGGCTGACTGTTCTCTCCGCTTTGAGATAGTGGATTCTCATTTGTGAGAGCAGAAACATCAGGTGCATCCGATGCAAATTCCTCATCGCCATCATCATGAAACGACATATCATCCAGCGCAGACAAATCTTCTGCCGCTTCCACTTTATTTGGCGCGGTATGTAGTTGTGCAGGAGGAGATGTATGGTTTTGGGCGGATAACGGAACAGACGGCACAACTGGAGATGGAGCAGTACGCGGTGCATGGACTGGTGTTTGTCGTGGTTGTACCTGGGAAGCTGGAGAAACAGGAGCAGCAGAAGTTGCTGGAGCCACGAGTGGCTGGCCTGATTGGGCGCGGCGATGAAGCTCAATGCATTGCAGAAAGGCCAGTTCCAGACCCAGTTGGGGTGTTCCCTGATTCTTTTGCATGAGATCGTTTTGCGCGAAGATACGAGCAAACTCCGTCAGTTCCTCCAGACCAAATAACGGCACCATCTGCATGATATCTTTCGTTTCATCCTCGGTGCGATCAAGAATGGTTGCGACATCAGCTCCAGCTTTGGCGAGCATGAGCGCCCGCCAGTATTCGCCGACCTGGATATTAATCTGGCGCAGGTCGGCTCCAGCTTCCGATAGCTCGTGGATAAGGTGCAGAACCTCCGGACTGGCGAGATGAGCGACATGTTCAATCAGCTTTTGAATGGCGCGTGGGTCGGCGACGCCCAACATTGCCTGCACCTGTGCCAGTGAAATTTCGTCGCCGGAGTACGCGATGGACTGATCGAGCAAGCTGAGTGCGTCACGCATACCCCCGGCGGCGGCTCGCGCAATCAATTCGGTGGCGGACGGCTCCAACTTCACATGCTCTTCCCCGGCCACAAATTTCAGATGCCCGACAATCTGGCGCGTGGTAAAACGTTTGAAATCGAATCGCTGGCAACGCGAAAGGACGGTAGGCAACATTTTATGTACATCGGTGGTTGCCATCACAAAGATGGCGTAGTCCGGCGGCTCCTCCAATGTTTTGAGCAGGGCATTGAAAGCCTCGGTGGTGAGCATGTGAGCTTCGTCAAGTACATAAACCTTGTATTTGCCGGTGGAAGGCGGCATCATCACCTTTTCGCGCAGGTCACGGATGCTGTCAATACCACGATTGGAGGCGGCGTCAATCTCAATAACATTGAACGAGTTTCCCACCGTAATCTCGCGGCACTGCTGGCACTGGTTGCAAGGCTCACCATTAACGGGATGCTCACAGTTGACCGTTTTCGCGAGTAAACGCGCCATACTGGTCTTCCCAGTTCCTCTGGGGCCGGTAAAAAGGTAGGCATGTGCCAGGCTATTGGTGTTGAGTGCGTTTTTGAGTGTTTGAACAATTGATTCCTGGCCCACGAGATCGCCGAAGGTCTGCGAGCGCCATTTGCGGTAGAGTGATTGAGAGGCCATAGAACAACTCCGCCTGCGTACCTTTGTATCTTTGCTGGACGGGATAGGCGTCACCGTCTGCTGAATAAGCCGAATAAAAAGAAGATGAGAGATAGAGAAAACGGACAAAAAGGACAAAACCGATTTTCGCCCGGTCCTGCCGGTTAGCGCAATCAGGCAACCCCACGTCACCCAGAGAGGTCCATTTACCGTTGCTTCCTCACGAACCTGGCGGGGTTCACAGACATCTGCCGCGTAGGACCCGATTACGCCAACCG
>DATGJV010000608.1:0-4301 GCA_035295005.1 Ktedonobacteraceae bacterium
CATCCTGTTCCGCAGCGAAAAAGCCGGGGCGATTGACCTTTCGATGGACCCTCATAATCCCCGGATACTCTATGCCGCCTTCTGGGAAGCACAGCGCAAACCCTATACACTGGTCAGCGGAGGCGAGGAGTGCGGCCTTTTCAAATCAACGGATGGAGGCACCACCTGGAAAGAGATTACGCGCAATCCTGGACTACCGCAAGGCATACTCGGCAAAATCGGTGTCGTCGTCTCCCCCGCGCAATCCGGGCGTGTCTGGGCTATCATTGATGCAGAGGACGGGGCTATCTTCCGTTCAGACGATGGAGGCGAACACTGGGAGCGACTATGTGAAGACCGGAATATACGTGCCCGTCCCTGGTACTACATGCACATTATCGCCGACCCACAGGACCCTGAGACCATCTGGGCGTTGGATGTGCAGGCGTGGAAATCTATAGACGGCGGACGCACGTTCTTTGAGGTGCAGATACCGCATGGAGACAACCACGACCTGTGGATAGATCCGCTCAATCCGCAACGCATGATCGAGGGTAATGATGGTGGCGCATGTATCTCGTTCACCGGCGGGTCAAGCTGGTCCTCGATCTACAACCAGCCTACTGCCGAAATGTATCATGTGACTACAGATAACCAGTTCCCGTACCGTGTCTATGGTGCGCAGCAGGATAATTCCACCATCTGTGTGCCGAGTCGTTCACACGTCGCCGGTATTGTCAACGCCGAGACATACGAGGTCGGCGGCGGCGAAAGTGGGTATATCGCCGTTCGTCCCGATGACCCGAATATCGTCTACGCAGGCAACTACCAGGGATTTCTGACCCGTTACGACCATCGCACGTATCATGAACACATCATCACCGTCTGGCCTGAGCCTGCGAGCGGCTGGGGCGCGAAGGACCAGAAATATCGCTTTCAGTGGACATTTCCCGTACTGCTCTCACCACATAATTCCAATGTCCTGTATACCGCGGGCAATCACGTCTTCCGCTCGACCGATGAAGGCGACAGTTGGGAAGTAATCAGCCCCGATCTTACGCGCAACGACATCACGAAGCAGGAAGCATCCGGTGGGCCACCGACCAGAGATAATACGGGTGCGGA
Source organism: Ktedonobacteraceae bacterium (assembly GCA_035295005.1). Classification (GTDB taxonomy): domain Bacteria; phylum Chloroflexota; class Ktedonobacteria; order Ktedonobacterales; family Ktedonobacteraceae; genus DATGJV01. The sequence goes on from DATGJV010000608.1 coordinate 1,105, forward strand.
ATACTATTGCACCATCTTCGCCTTCGCGGAGTCGCCTGTTACACCCGGCCTGTTCTGGGCAGGCTCCGATGACGGCCTGGTACATATCTCGCATGATGACGGCAAATCCTGGCAAAACGTTACCCCCGACGATTTGCCTGAGTGGGCCTTAATCAGCATTATCGAGCCTTCACCTCATGACGCCGCCACCGCCTATATCGCCGCGACACGCTACAAATGGGACGATTTCTCACCATACCTGTACAAGACCAACGACTACGGCGCAACCTGGACAAAGATCACGAGCGGCATCTCTGAAAACGACTTCACTCGTATCATCCGTGAAGACCCGGCTCGTCGAGGATTGCTCTACGCGGGAACTGAGACAGGTATCCATATCTCGTTCGATGATGGTGCGCACTGGCAATCGCTCCAGTTAAAACTGCCCGTTGTGCCAATTCACGATCTTGTCGTTCATGACAGCGATCTCGTAGTGGCGACTCATGGACGCTCGTTCTGGATTTTGGACGATATCACCCCACTACGAACTGCCAACGATGAGGTACAACAGCTCCCAGCGTATCTTTTCAAGCCGCGTACCACTATTCGCTTCATGGTGAATTATGGCTACAGCCGCGCCGCACTTTCCGGTAATTTTTTCCGCGATTCAGACAACACCCAGATTGTCTCGCGGCGCGAAGAGCGCCCCGGAAACATAACGATAGAGCGTCCTCTCAATGCCGGGCAGAACCCACCAAACGGTGTTATCGTCTACTACACGCTTGCGAGTAAACCGGAAGGCGAGGTCAGGCTTACCTTCCTCGATGCACAGGGCAACGAAATCAAATCTTTCACCAGCAAGGCAGAGGATAAGCCCATAGCCGTTCCCACCGACGAGGAAGAAGAGCAAGAGCAAAAGGAACCCAACGCTCCTAAAGAGGCTGGACTCAATCGCTTCATCTGGAATATGCGCTACCCCGACCCCAACAAGGTTGAAGGCTATGTTGCTTCCGAGGGTGTCTTGTCTGGCCCCCTCGTGGCACCTGGTACGTACCAGGTACGCCTGACAGTTGGAGATTCGGCGCTGGTCGAAACGTTTGAAGTGCAACAAGACCCGCGAGTCAGCGCAACACGCCAGGACCTGGAGGCACAGCTGAATCTGCACCTCCAGATTCGCGACAAGCTTTCCGAGACACACGACGCTATCAATACGCTGAGGAATGTGCGCGTACAAATCAACGATTGGCTGAAGCGAACACAGGAACAGCCGATCTCTGAGGAGTTGACTCGCGTGGGTAATGCGGCGAAAGAGAAGTTAAAAGCCATCGAAGATGAACTGATCCAATCGAAGGCAAAAACACGCCAGGATACTCTCAATCACCCGGTCAAACTCAACGGCAAGCTTGCTGGCCTGGCTGGAGCTGTGGCTAACGCCCAGGCCGCGCCAACGAAGCAAACGTATGCAGTCTTCGCAGACCTCAGCCAGCGTATTGATGTCCAGTTAAAACAATTGCAAGAAGTACTGGATACCGATGTTGCGACCTTCAACAACCTGTTGCGCGAGAACAATGTACCGGGTGTTATTGCTCTGGCTACGCTCAATAGTAAAAATAGCGGTAGTTAGGAGGACGGACCAGACCTGTTTCGCATCATACAAGGGTTCCTTTTTTTCGTTTTCGATAGTCATGTGGAGTTATATGCTCCCACCTCCGAAACACCCTGGAGAAATAATTGGAATCGTTATATCCCACACGCGAAGCGATTTCAGTGACGGTGTCGTTACTGTGATCCAACAGGTATTTCGCTTCCTCAATTCGAATCTGGTTGATATAGTCGGTGAGCGTCATCCCCAGTGCTTGTTTGAAGGTGCGGGAAAGATGGGATGGGTTGACGCCAAGTATCCCGGCAAGGCTGTTCAGGCTTGCAGGCTGATCAATATTGAAGCGAAGATAGGTGATTGCTTCCTTGATGATTGCGGGGAATGCTGCTACTGACACTTCTTTCACCAGGTTGCAGTAGACTTTCGGCATCTCCTCATCCAGGGACATTAACTCGGCTATACTCTGCGCCTGTTCAATCTGGATGGCAAACTTCCCTGAGACGCTATCAAGATGAAGAGGATGCACGCCGCCACTTTCCGCTGCTTTCCTATATAGCGTATTGGCTGTAAGAGAAAGATTTTTCAGAGACCGTACAGGCGAGCCGGGGTGACGAAACGGCCATGAGATCTCCTGCAGCTCCTTCATTGCCTCTTTTAGCAAGCGAGCGTTCCCGGTGGCAACAGCATGGAGCATGTTGTTCTCAATTGCGTATCTCTTCTCAATCAGCTCCCGATTCTGTTCCACCGCGACCACGAATCCCCGTGCTGGACCTTCTGTAAGGGGCAAGGTAGCTTCAATAAGTTGAGGCTGTTTTATTCCTGGCAGAAAGATGTTGATGAGCAGGGAACCTATGGCTTGCTGCTTCGCCTCGTCAACCATCGTCAAAGTGTTGTAGTATTGCTGCAATTGTCGCTGCATGATCAGGGGTAATCGTTCGTGCTGTCCTGTTTCGATGAGCAACTGTGGGTGATACGCTTTGCTGATAGAGGGACCCACCACGATTGTTCCGTGGTATTGCGTTTCGTGCCAGATACCCACGGCCAGATACTCCATCTGGAAGGGATCGCGAAAACGGTAGACCAGTTCTCTCTCAAGGGGCCGCTGAAGGATGCGGACGAACTCTTCTTGCTTCAAATGCTCAAGCACTATTGGCAGATCGTAACGTGCGTAATGCACCTGTAAAACTTTTTCGTTATCAAACACCTGTACTTCGAGATTCGTAAGTAATGAGATGATGGAACATCCCGAACGGAAGTGTTCAAGAGTGGGTTGCATTATTGTCCTCCAAAGAAGTCAAAATTCTCCCTTTATCCTCAAAATTATACGAGCATTATCGAGTTTGAACAACTATACTGTTCCTGGAAGATAAATCAGAATGTGTTTGAAGGCCCGTCTCTTCGCCCCGGTTATGTGTGAGGCAAAGGAAGCGGGAAGATGTTTGACCTGGAAAGGAGTCGGACTTCATGGAAGATATGCAAAACATTGACATTGTATTGTCCCCTGAACTATTAGCGCAGCAAGCTTCTGGAACGCCAGAAGCCCTGCAAGCCCCGACACAGCGGGTGGGTGGCGGTTTCATGCTCGCGCTTACTGCCGCCGCTATCTCTCTTTATATAC
>DATGJV010000609.1:0-4859 GCA_035295005.1 Ktedonobacteraceae bacterium
GGGATAGGAGAATGGTCAGCGGTCTTTATCTTAATGCGAGGTGAGGGACGCATCGAGCATATGTTGCTCAATATGAAACCATTGCTCGATGTTTTGCTGAAGATGTACGGAAAAGATGAGACGATGGCAAATATCGAGCGAACATACGGTCAGTGGTTCGGGTACTGGGGATATTATATGCGCACGGCGAGTTGATGCAGAAATTTTTCGCATTTGTAACATTTTTCGGGAAAAATGTGTCTTTATACCATGAACTTCAGTTGGGAGGGAATGAGACACATGCCTGAAAATGAAACTGCGATGATCAAAGGATGGCAACAGGGAAACGAGCAAGATGTTCATGACCTGTTCATCCTTTATCATCCCCGTGCAGTCAGTCTGGCTATTATGAGTGGATTGCGGCCAGACGAGGCCGATGACTGTGTTCAGGAGAGCTTTGTCCGGGCTTATGAATACCGCCATCAGCTACGTAACCCAAAGGCGTTTCCACTGTGGTTTCATCGCATTCTTACTCGACATATCCTTGATTTTCTCGGATTGCGCTATCGGCAGGAGGAAATCTCACTGGAGTCACTGGGCTGGATCGCGGAGATGTGGGCCATGCGCCGGGAAATGCAACCAGACGAAATTGTTGTTACCGCCGAAGATAGAACACAACTCTGGCATGATATTCAGCAACTCGCTCCGAGCTATCGTGTTCCGCTTATCCTCCGGTACTATGGCGACTTCTCTTTACGTGAAGTCGCCACGCTGCTGGACAAGCCTGAAAGTACAGTGCGCGTTGCAATTCACCGGGCATTACAGAAACTCCGCCTGGCGGCGAAGAAGGAGAGGACAACCTCATCATTATCTTTTATAGAACCTTTACCTCAGACCTTTCATGCCAAACATAAATAAATAAGACGGAGGGAAAAAATGCGACAGATTCTACCATCTGAGCCAAATAGAATGAGTCGGGAAAATATGCTTCGCACTACCTTACAGGAACATGCGCCTATTATTACTGATAGCGAGCAACGCTGGCTTATGCTCGCGGCACAACTGCCATCTTTTACATTAAAAACGCCAGTAATACGAGAATACAACCACCAAGTGCCAGACTGGCTCAAGCAATCATCTACGCGGCGCTGGAAATCCATTCCTGTTGTGGCGGCTATCACGGTTCTTTCCATTTTGTTGTTGGGAGCTGGCGTAACAGGAGGGCTTTACTTCTGGGGTGGTGCATTTGGTGACCAGGGACTCCGTGTCATTGGAGACCAGCATCTCTATACTACAATAGGACAGAAACAAGAGGCAGATCAGGTCACGGTAACAATCACGAAAGCCTATGCAGATACAGGCAGAACGCTCATTGCCTATGACCTGCAAATTCCCGCTAGCCTGGCACAACATGCACGGACACTGCTGGTTGGTTCTTACTCACTGGTGGATAGTTATGGCGAAGAACCACAGGGTGGGGACATTCAGTGTACCGCCTTCCAGCAAAACGGGAGTCCCGTCCATTGTTTAATGACACTACCATCTTTCCATCCGACAACAGGTGCGTCTCATGTCACAATTATCTGGAATATTACGGCAATCTACATCTGGTTTTCACAGAGTACACATAATGATGTTCTCTCTGGTCCCTGGCATTTCCAATTCACGCTTCCTTTTACTCAGGTTAATCATGGCTCCGGTGGGCCATATGCGCAACCAACGTCTCATCCCTAGATTTCAGCATACTATATGAAACTTTCTCCTCTACGCCTGGTGAAGCGTAGAGGAGAAAGCCGGAATACAGGGGATATCAAGATGCGTTTGCTGATGTACTAGCAAATGTCAGCTTGTTTGTTAAAACCCCCATTTCTATCAGGAAGGCTTACAAGCATGACGCTACTAACAAGGATTTGGACCAGAAGGACGCCAGTAGATGGAAGATGTCTGATCGTTCATAACATTTCCCACATAGGATGTATCCCCACTATAGCATTGCGACGCTCCACTTTGATCGTTGTCAGTCCAGAGGCGAGTCCAGACACAACCATAGAGATCGCTGTAAAGCGAAGAAATTACATCATTCCAACCAGGAGGCATAGAATCTACACCGTAAGTCATCGAGGAGCTGCATGGTCCAGCGTTAGTGAAGTATGTCAGAGAAGCTCCACCGAAGTTTGCATCTACAAACTCAACACCGAAAATGTTCCGGCTGCCCGGTGTAGATGCGACATGCAGCAGCATAGCACGGGTCAGGTCGCGAGGAGTTGCGTTCGCTGGAAGATGAGTTCTTCCACCACTAGCCACGGCAATAGCATTGCTAAACGTGGCGTAACAGTTGTAGCTAAGGATAGCAGAAGCTTTTTGCCCGGGACGCATAGGAGCAAGTCCCATGACACAGTGTCCATGTGGCCCCGGATTTTTTGCAGGGATGTAGGAAAACCCTGAGAAAACCAGGAGGCATAGTACCAGGGGCAAAGCGAACAAGTAGGCCAGACGGTTTTTCATGAAAACTCCTTTTTAGAGTAGAGCAAGTCTTTTCATTAAGAGTTGGTGTTATAGTCTTTATATCCCCCCAATTTTATTATAGCATGTAAAAATCTATCTGTCAATATATGTATGTATTATTCTACTTCATTTAAAATAACATGTTTTATAGTTTGAAGCCAGTGAAGAAATATACCTGATACTCAACAAACCATTAAGAAAAGACTGAACGGCTCAAGGTGCTAAACCTTGAGCCGTTCAACCAGTTAACAGGTATGGGTCGTTTCCATCAGGGAAAAACGTGTTATCTTGCCGCCTCAATACACGTCACGCCTCGCGTACCGACAACGGCACTGTGGGGAGTGTGGGCGGCTAGAATCAGGCAGTCGCCGGGAGTTAAATCAACGCTATCGCCTGAACCAGGCATGTCAAAGCGAATGGAGCCGCGCACACAGTAGAGGACTTTTTCATAGGTGTGGCTGTGGACGGCATAGGTATCGCCGGGGCCATTCGACCAGCTATGGGGTGATAAGCCTTCCTGCTGCATGCGTGTGCGCAAGGTGGATTCTTGAGGCGCTGACGTTTCTTGCCAGCGAATAATTTGCATCTCTTGCATGGTATGTACCCTCCTCACGCATGCAGTGTGATCAGCCCTTTCTGGGCAGCCAGTGAAACGGCTTCGGTTCGGTTGGTAGCACCTAACTTGCCCATGATCGAACTGACGTGGAATTTAGCGGTGCGCTCGCTAATCACCAGTTGAGCGGCGATCTCTTTATTGGGCATACCTTGCGCTAACAGGTTGAGTACTTCCAGTTCGCGCTCGGTCAGTTGCTCAAAAGGCAGTAGTGAGTGATTCGATGATTGAGCAGAACCAGAAGAGGGTTGTTGATGACCGACATGACGTAGTAGTTTCGAGGCGACGACGGGTTGCAGCAAGGAACCACCCTCCATGGTGACGCGAATGGTGCGGAAGATTTCGTCGCGCGGCGCACCTTTGAGCAGGTAGCCATTGGCACCGGCCTGCACAGCGTGAATGATGCGTTCATCGTTGTCGAAGGCGGTGAAGACGATGACGCGAGCATCGGGTCTTTGTTGACGCAGGCGGCGAATAGCCTCCACGCCGTCCATCACCGGCATTTCGAGATCGAGCAGAAGAATATCCGGTGAGGTGGTGATAGCAAGGCGCAGGGCTTCATCGCCGCTTGCCGCCTCGGCGATAACTTCAAAATCGGGCTGCGTCTCCAGCACGGCGCGTAGCCCTTCGCGCACGATGGGATGGTCGTCGGCTAGCAAAATGCGAATCAATGCCTACCCCTCTTTCTCGTCATAAGGAATATAGACAGAGATGAACGTTCCAGCATCTGGCTCACTCTGAATGCAGAACGCGCCACCCAATATTTTGGCACGTTCGCTCATCCCTGTTAGACCAAAATGCCCCTCGCTGGCGACCTGTGTTACGCTGTCTGGATCGAAGCCGCGCCCATCATCCTGCACTACGAGACGCACGTACTCATCATCGGCAGTCAGCGTGACGAAGATGTGCTGTGCCTGTGCATGCTTGCAGGAGTTCGCCAGGGCTTCCTGCGCGATGCGATAGAGGCCGGCTTCCAGGCGTGTCGGTAGCGATGGGAAATCGGAGGCCGGTTTAGAGGCGAATTGCACATCTACAGAAGCATCGTCGCAACTCTTTTGCGCCAGCGCCGCGAGCGCCTCCGGCAATGTGTGATTTTGCAATGGAATGGCACGCAAATCCATGACGGAGCGTCGCGCCTCCTCCAGGTTGCTCCGCGCAAGGTTCAGCGCACGACGGATTGCCTCCTGTGCGCGTTCGGGGCGCGAGACGGTCAGGGCGTCCGCCGTTTCGAGTTGGAGCGTAATGGCGGCGAGGCCCTGCGCCAGCGTATCGTGTATCTCGCGTGCCAGGCGGTTGCGCTCCTCGATAGTGGCAAGGCGGGCGGCAGCTCGTGTATGCTCGGCGGAGAGTCGCGCACGCTGCATCGCCAGGCCGATCTGGTCGCCGATAATATGCAGTAATTGCAATTCTTCAGGCTGCAATTCGCGCCAATCTTCGCTGGCAACATTCAGCACGCCCAGAGGCATCTCTCCGGCATAGATAGGAACGCTGGCATGGAAGCGCAGCCCCCACGAGGTGGGGTCGCTGTCGCGCTCGGCCTTTTTCAAACGGCTGCAGCGCAGCACGTCAATATTGGCAGCACCAGCCAATCCACCCTCGACAAACGTTTCCAGGCAGAGGCAGTAGCCGGTCATGCGCTCCGGGTGGTCGGCAAGATAGGGCGGCAGTGACTGTGCCGCGGCGAGGTACGGTTCTTCCTGCTCATCCAGCAGCCATACCCAGCCCGTTTGTAGTCCCAGCAGCTTTGTGACCTGCGCCAGCA
>DATGJV010000610.1:0-4108 GCA_035295005.1 Ktedonobacteraceae bacterium
TACAAAACTCCTTTGTTTCTGCTTTTTCACGAAAAAATTGCAATGTAGGGGCCTGCTTTAGCACGCCCACCTGCACGAGCGTAGCAATGTGCAGTCTCTTTTCCCGTGACAAATCAATTATCCCATTCACGTCTATTGCAATTATCCCATGCTCTATTCAGTGACTCGACATTGCTTCGCTCGTCGCGTTGGGTGCGCTGAAGCGGACCCCTACAATTGAGGGTGCGCTGAAGCGGGCCCCTACAGTTCTTCCGAACTACGCCGGATGATGCGTGCAATTGCCCGGCTTGCACTGCTCTTATCTTTCCCTGTTGTAATGCGAACTTTCCATGTCCAGTGTGCATGTCGTTGCTCTTGCAACATCTTCGCCAGCGCCTTTGCGTGGGCTTCGTGGGCGTGTTCTTCTTGCATATACTTGCTCTCGCTTTACTGCTCTGATTTATCCATACCGTTTGTATGTACGAAGGGGGGTTACAGAAGTTGCTTCCTATGTATTGTAATATTTCCTTACCCGGAACGATATGAATAATGAGTACTCAAACAGAGATGGGGAGATTGATGCACATAGATTTGCATAAGGCGCAGGAGGAGCCGGAAATCGCTCACCTGTACAACACATACGCACAGGGGATGCTTACCTATGTGCAGATGCAGGTTACCTCACAGGAAGATGCGGAAGATATCGTGGTGGAAGTATTTCTGGCTGCCCTTGAGAATAGCAGGTTTAAGACGTTGCCAGAGAAAGCGAAGCAATTGTGGCTCTGGCGCGTTGCCCATAACAAGATAGTTGATACCTACCGGCGCTCGAAATTTCGTAAGAACGTGGCTATTGAACAGGTAGCCGACAGTCTCTTTGAGGATGAAATACATAGCCCGGAATATGCCGCTTTGCGGCAAGAAGATTACATCGCTTTGCATGCGCATCTACAAAGTCTGCCTGCGCTTCAACAGGAAATCTTACGCTTGCGCTTTGGTCAAGAACTGTCCTGCCGTGAGATTGCAAATACGCTGGGAAAGCAGGAAAATGCTGTGCGCGTCACGCTTTCACGCAGTTTAAATCTTTTGCGCGGCATCTATCACCGCAAAAGGGAGGAATAGTGCTATGACCTATTCAGATGATTTTTTTACCCCTGAAGAGGTAGACCGGCAGATTGAGCGAGTGAGCCAGCGCAAAGAAGGCGAACCGTTAGATGCCGAAGCTCTAGCGTTTCTGCGCAGCTTTTACCGGCAAAACGTCAGGCAGGAGCAAGCGGCACTCGATCGAATCCGGTACCGTATTACGCATGCAACGCCTACTTCACAGAAAAAAGAGAAAGGCAAGGTTATTCCTATGCGCGATTCGCAATTAACATATAACAGGGTGGCGATCCGGCAATCTCGCCGGGTGTGGCAGCGACTTGGCACGCTTGCTGCTGTCCTTTTCATCGTGGCGCTGGTCGGCGGCATGACAATTGTATTCAATGCCGCACGCCATAACAACGCGACGAATGGGAGTAGTGGGAGTGGTGGCAAGAGCGGTAGTGGTGCCGTTCAAGTTGCCACGCCACAGCCGACGCCCGGCCCGGTCCATCCAACAGGGCAGATTGGCAAAATTGTCTATAGCACCAGAGTGAGTGTGATGGATGGCATGGATGCCTATGGACTGAACTGGTCACCAGCCAGTAATCGTATAGGTGAGGCGACATTAAGTGCGCGGTCATGGGACGCCACAACCGGGAAAAATGTCGTGAACTACGGCCCGCAACACGGTGGCAGCGTGTTCTCAGTAGTCTGGTCTCCCGATGGTAAGCGTGTCGCGGTAATAGCGGTAGGCCAGGGCGTGCAAATATATAATGCGGCGACAGGCAAATTACTGGACACCTATCCTACCAGCAACCAGGCATTCTCAAACACGAACGCAGGTGGGTACATGTCCGCGAAATTCAGTGGTGGCAGTGGTGCAATGGCAACAGCCTGGTCACCCGATGGGACATTGATGGCAACCAGCTTTTTCGGCTCGTATGGCAACAGTGTGCAGGTGTGGAACCCGTCAACGAACAAATTAGTATTGAATTACACAGGCAACGCCGATGTGGTCGGGTCTGTCGCCTGGTCGCCTGACGGGAAATATATTGTTTCCTCGAGTTGGGACGGCAGCACCCAGGTCTGGAATGCCTCGACAGGACATAAAATCGCAGATTTTGAAGCCCACCAGCGCGAACTTGGTCAGGCCGCCTGGTCGCCCGACGATAAAACTATTGCCTATATCACCGGCGATCAAGTCAATGTCGTAAACCCCTTCACTGGTAAAGTTGTCATAACGCATCAGGGACCGGGTGATCGGTACGGATTGACCGACCTTACGTGGTCGCCAGATGGCAAGAGCATTGCCTCCGCTGGAGACCACATTCAACTGTGGGATGTAGCAACCGGCAAAACATACTACACATTCACCAAAAACCCGTTTTCAATACGAGTGCTGGCGTGGTCGCCCAATGGCAAGTATATTGTATCAACTGACTCTCCGGAGACTTCCACAAGTACTATTCAAGTGTGGATTGCGAAATAACACAAAAGCGCCTGATAGCTGCCAGCAGCTATCAGGCGCTTTTGTGTTATTTCGCATCAGCAATTTACGAATGCGCTCGCATATGCTCAATCAATACTTCTTTGACCATATCCAGCAGGACATCAGCTGAGAAGGGCTTGGGCAGGTAGCGATCTGCCCCCTGGCGCAATCCCCAGTGCCGGTCCATTGGCGTATCTTTGCTGCTCACCATGATGATAGAAAGGTTGCGCTCCGGGTCGAGCGCACGTAACTGGCGGCATACGCCAAAACCACTCATTTCCGGTAATACCACATCCAGAATGAGACAATGCGGACGTTCCTGCATGGCTTTGTGAATACCGTCGCGTCCATTCGCGGCAGTCACTACCTGATAACCCGCTTTCCGTAGCGCATGACTGATAAATAAGGATGAAGTGGCACTATCATCAACAACAAGCACTTTGGGAGTATTGACCATAAGGGATATATATTCCTTTCGTCATGTATCATTGTGTCTTACTTTCTTAATAGTATAGCGCAAAAGAAGACGAACGGTACTGGTTCAAAGCAAGTTTGCTGCTGCTCTAGGACTACAGGGCTATCACGCCATAAAACCTTAACCCCCTGTGCATAATCTATTGACGGTTTTCGATGGTAATTTGGCTGCTAACTTGTTATAATATGCACGATACAACTTTCATATAGAGCGAGGTGGCTAGCTATGGCCCGCCGGTTTCACACACGCAGCACACCTGCGCAAAATCTTCGCATCATTCTACACGCCATTCCGTGGCGATTGTTGTTGCTGCTTCCTGTGCTATTGCTTTTTGCGATTCCCGCCTTCTACTTCGGTACACATGCCGGGAAAAACGTGTTGCCTGCCCTTACTAACTTTTTCTATAAAGCCTCTGGCCCACCCGCGCCGCCATCACCGACGCCGTACCCATCCTTTCCGGCGACATTACCGCAGGTTGGTTCAATACTGTATACTGTCCAGGCAGGTGATGCGTGCGACGAAATACTGAATTACCAGATGCACATGACGGACGCGGGAACCATTTTCACCGATGTCAAACCCGAAACGGTTAAGGCTCTTGATGCTTCAATCGGGCAGGATTGTCATAATCTGCAACCAGGCATGGTTGTCACACTTTCGCCACATTATCCCCTCGTGGCCTTTGGTGGTCTCGTTCTCAAAGTTGTGGCGACCTCGCCCCAGCAAGTACTACCTACGCCAGTCATTCCCATTGTTACCCCACAGCAATCAGGCATAGATTGTTCCAGTGGTTGTCTGTTGACGGTGCGCATGGCTCCTGGCACGCAAATGTACCTCAATGTGCAAACGACATTACCTGTCAAGGTCGGCTCCTGGGTCTGGGCGCAAGCAATGTTGGCACGCAAAAAAGTTCCCAGCTTCGATACCTATCCTTACGCCGACCCTGCCACTTCATTCAATGGCATGACCATGAGCGCCTGTGACTTGCAAGTGGACAACACCCACGACGATAACTCGCTCTCGTGCAGCCAGATCATGCCCAACACGATCAATGACGATAACGGTTCCTGGCTCTTCGGTGTCAC
>DATGJV010000611.1:0-3584 GCA_035295005.1 Ktedonobacteraceae bacterium
TCATCAGTTACGGTTTTGGCTTCATTTTTGTCCTTACAGGAGTATACCGCATCTTTACGCTGCTGCTCCTTACCATTCTCAAAGTTTCGCTTACTGCAAGCGAGATATCAGGTCCCGGCGCTCAATACGATATCATATCACCACTCAGCCTGGGCCTTGTCACTATTGGCGTCTACCTTTTCTGGTTACGCAGAACCACCTTGCTCTATCCCGCCGAAAAGGTTTTGACGAACCTGACCATCCAGGCTATTACTGCCGCCATCATGGCGGCCACCTTCTGGGGCGGATGTGCGCTGCTCCTGCTCAACGTCATAGAAAAGATAGCCCCTTCCAGCACGCCATTGACCACCGAAAGTTGGGCCTATGCTATCGCATTGATGCTCACAGGTGTTGGCTATATTCTGCTCGATATCCTCCTGCGGCGACGCAGCTCGCAATCAACGATCTCACTGCCATTACGTGGCTTCGTCTTTGCCTTGCTCGGCGCGAGTATCCTGGCTATCGCGATCGGAGGAGCCATTGCTCTCTACGCCTACAGCACAGCCGCTCTCGGCTCACCGCTCGACAACTGGCAATACACAGCCCATACTGGTCTTGCTGTATTCATCATCGGCGTAATCGTCGCTGCCATCTACCTCTTGACCAGCATCCGTAGCGGCCTCTTTGCCCGACAACCAAAAACCTTACAACCCCCGGCGCCCATGCAACCCGCAGCCGAAATTGCCACAATAACTGAGCTACCAGCTAACCCGATAGCTCCTTCGGTAGCACCATTACCTGAAGACATACGTTCTTCGGCTATAGGAAATGTCCTGGATGATTTGCTTGCCGGTACCATCTCTCGTGATGAAGCAATTGCACGTATCGAGCAATTGCTGAAACAAGCGGTATAAGCAAACTTATCAGGCCGATTGATCGCGCCCACCAATGGTGGGTACGATCAATCGGCCCCGACATTGCATTGAGGTGCCGAATGGAATAGGATATTTTTCCAAAAGCTAGTATTTTTTGGACTACCTGAGTACAATAGACATAGCAAATATGCATGCTTTGTAAACAGTACAAATTATGCAGACCATCTTTACCACATCTATTTTTGGAGTTATATTGTTATGCCGAATAGCACAGTAACATTGCCGCAGTGGCAAAGCGAAATCGAGGAGTTGCTACGTTTACGAGCGCGACTGCTCCCACCGTACAAAGTTGTTCTTTTTGACGACGATTATCATGAAATGAAATACGTTGTCTTCGTACTTCTGCACACTGTCAGCAAATTAACACCGGGGGAAGCTGAAGACATTATGCTAACCGCCCATCTCACAGGAAGCGCCGTTGTCGCTGTCTGTCCCAAAGAAACTGCTGAGTTTTATCAAGACAAACTTTCGGAGTATGGGCTCAGGACAACAATTGAGCAGGAAGACTAATTGTTTTAACCTGTCGCTTTGACAGCATATCTGAAGTATTTGCTATATTTGCCATATTTATCCAGAAGCCCTTGCTATTACTGTGCAATTCAGCCATTGACGATTTGGCATTTACGTTATAGAATCTATATGACCTGTGTGGGACGCATCGAAGACGATACGCTGAAATATGCTGAAAACTGACAATGCTCAATGATGCTGGTTATCATGCTCCACCAGGAGGGAGTAAAAATGGTTCATCTATGGCGCACAAAAGCCAAATACGAGGCAGATGTAAGCAAAACTGCTCCAGGGGTAGGGACAACGGGTGATATTGCCGTCATTGTCGAAGGCAAAAAGCTCGATAACGAATTGGTCCGCCTGGCCTGTCTCATGGCGAAGAAAGCGAAGCGCAAAGTTCATCTCGTTCACATTATCGAAGTTCCACGTACACTGCCCCTGAAAGCCGTCCTCACCAAAGAGTCCGAAAACGCCGATAGACTCCTCAACGAGGCCCTTTCACTAGCTGAAGATGCTGGTTGTGATGCAGTCGCCGAAGTGGTGCAGGCCCGCGATGCAGGCCCCGCCATTGTTGACGAAGTAAAAGACCACGGCTGCGCACTCGTAATGCTTGGCTTAGTACGTAATCCACATAAAACACCTGACAACAATCTTGGAAAAACCATTCCATATGTTCTGTCAAACGCACCATGTCGCGTCTGGCTTGTCCAGGATACTGTAGCACCCGCCAGTGCCGGGTAGGGACAGCATGAGGCCGTCCGCGTCCTTCCCTGACTTTCTATTAGTCAGGGAAGGACGCGGGCGGCCTCATGCCGTCCCTACCCGGCGTTTTTCACTATTCGGAAAAAATATGTTATAATTAAATGGAGAGAATATAGTATGTAATCCATTTACGTTTCCTATGACTTTTTAGGGGCGTTGCCGCTTCGGAAGGGATAAGTCCTGGCCTATGACAACTGATTCACGTTCCACTGACACAACAGCACGGACGCACAAAGACTACTACACCGCGCTTCACCAAGCAGCGCTGACTATCTCGTCCTCCCTTGAATTAGAGCAAGTATTGCAAAGCGTGGTCACGAGCATTACCGAGGCAATGGAGGTAAAAGGTTGCGTCTTGCGCCTCCTCGACGCACATACGGGAAGCCTACAAATCGCCGCTGTCTATGGATTGAGCAGAGGCTATCTGGCGAAAGGACCGGTTGATGTCAATCACAGCCTGATTGACAGCGAGACACTTTGCGGCACACCTGTCTTTATCCCCGATGTACGCACCGATGAACGCTTCCAGTACAAAGATGCGGCCAAAAATGAAGGCATCGTATCCGTCCTGTGCGTTCCCCTGGAAGTCCGTGGCAATGCCATCGGCGTCTTGCGCGTCTATACTGGCGAACTGCGCACATTCCACGAAGACGATATTCAATTTATGACCGTCCTCGCAAGTCTCGCCGCTCTCGCCATCGAGAACGCCAACCTGTACGAAAGCCTCAAACAATCGTATGACGGCGTTATGGAAGTCCTCTGGGGAACAAGCCTCAAATAACACGATGAGCAAAAAAGCAGGAGCTATTTCGCGCCGCGAAATAGCTCCTGCTTTTTTGCTCATCGTGTTATTTGAGTATAGTATTCGTGAGGTACTGTGACGTAAAGGTGGTGTACTCCCCAACCTTCTTTCCAGGCGCGGGAAAGAGTCGTGCTGAAAGCGGTTTTTGTAAACGCACCGCCAGGGTTGCCACATCTAGCAACAGATTGGCAATAGACTCCGTGCCAATATCACCCGGCAACGGCACCGTATCCAACCCGGTACCGCACACGGCAGAATAGAGCAACAACTGGTGCGCGTTGACCAACCCTTCCGCCCAACGTTGACCCAGCAGCGCATCTTCAAGCACCGGCAACATAAGCCCACAATACCCACACGTCGGCAATCCAGTGCTTTTTAGCGCCGATGTCAGCGCGGCAGCCACTGCTAGCGTCCCAGAAGTGCCAAACTGCCCATACCCACAAAGTTCCATTGCACTCACGATACTATCCGCACCCATCGGCGCGGGCGATACATCAATACCCCCAAATTGTATCCCATATTCGTGTGCAAACTGCTGTCCAAGTGTGATAATTGGACTGGCATATTCAATAAGCGCGGCTCTGACCTGTTCGCTG
>DATGJV010000612.1:0-5095 GCA_035295005.1 Ktedonobacteraceae bacterium
AGACAAGTACTAGTAAAAAACGAAGCAAGGAATGCCACGCATATGAAAGCCAGCGTGAGCTGTCGGCGCTTTTCCGAGTGGCGCGGCTCTCTCAGAAAGAGGTTTTCCTCTTTGCTTTTCGTGACTTTAAAAGCCAATTATAATTCACCAGTATACATGAACGCCGCTCCTGGAAGAACGTCTTTTGGGGGGCTAACAGGGGGCGTTTTGCAAAGCCATCCGCAAGCACTCCAGGGACGTTCAACCCCTGACTTCACCCATCCCCGGCTGCTTGCCACACTTGCACGGTGTGATCCCAACTACCCGAGGCCACATAGTGTCCATCAGGCGACCACGCTACCGCATCTACGTTATCGCTATGTCCCTGGTAGACGACGAGGGATAATCCCGTCCTGGCATTCCATATGCGCACGGTGTGATCCCAGCTGCCGGAGGCGATGTAGCGGCCATCGGGCGACCACGCCAGAGACCTTACCTCATTCGTATGCTGTTCGTAGTTCAAGAGAAGTACTCCTGTTCTCACATCCCATATTTGCACCCCTCCATCTCTCCCCCCTACGGCGATAGCATGGCTGTCGGGTGACCACGCCAGTGTATTTACAACATCAGCATCGTCGGGATTTTTGTAACTGTTTTTGAGGAGCGCTCCCGTTTTTGCATCCACTACATATATCGAGGAATTTCTCAACCCGACAGCAATAAAGCGGCCATCAGGCGACCATGCCACCGCATCTACAAATTCTTCAAATGAGTAGCTAAAGAGTTGGGTACCGGAGCCCACATCCCATACCTGCATCGAGTGATCCCAGCTGCCGGAGGCGATGTAGCGGCCATCGGGCGACCATGCCAGTGAGCTTACCTCTTCGTTATGTCCTTTGTAGGTGAAGACAAGCATACCCGTATTTACATCCCACACTTGTACGGTATGGTCCCAACTGCCGGAGGCGATATAGCGGCTATCGGGCGACCACGCCACCGCATCTACAATATCGCTGTGCTGATACGACAAGACCAGGGTTTGCGTCTTTGCGTTCCACACTTGCACAGTATGGTCCCAACTGCCGGAGGCGATATAGCGGCCATCGGGCGACCACGCCACCGCATCCACAAAATCACTATGTCCCCGGTAGGTGAAGAGTGTTGTTCCCAACGAGCGTCCCATAGCGGTATTGATAGTATGCGACGTGAAGAGCAATATTAGAGCGAGAATGAGCGCTGCAACAAAGATACCTGGTAGTGATTTCCCAATCGAGGCTGCGAAAATACCCTTGCGTGATGTTGGTCGGCGAGAGTGTGAGGAGCGAAGAGTGGGTAGCACGAAGTCGGCGGGTTCTGTCGCTTCTGCCGTTTCCTCCTCTGCTTCATGCTTGAAAGTGTGGCGGGGAGAAAGGCGTGGTAAGGGTTGCATGGTCGAGAGTGGCAGTGCCCGCAGGCGAGCATCGAGCAAACGATAGTCGGCCTGCGTTTCCGCGCAAGCAGGACAGTTTTTAACATGCGCTTCGAGTGCCGCACGATCAGCTGATGAGAGGTCTTCGTGCCTGAGGGCGAGTTTTTCTGCCCAGACCACGCAAGGAGGTTGATTGCCCATAGATATTATCTTCCTCCCCTCGTCGCGGCACCGTGTTCTACCATGAGCCGGTGGTATATCTGGCGCAGCTCCTCTTTTCCTCGACTGACATACTTGCTCACAGACGACTCCTTTATTTTTAGCAAGCTCGCAATTTCTCGCTGCGGTAATTCCTCTATCACATATAAAATGAGACAGGGGCGATACGTTGGAGAGACAAGGGAGAGCGCCAGTTTCAGCAATTCTGTTTCTTCGACCTGCTCTTCTGGCCCCGCAATGCTCAGTTCCTCATCTTTTCCCCTGTAGGCATCCCATGGAACGAGATGCAAATGCTTCGCCCGCTGTTGGTAGTTATAGGCACAGTTTGTGGCGATACGATAAATCCAACCGGCAAAACGGGACGGGTCACGGAGAGATGGCAATGCCTCCCATGCTTTCAAAAAAGTTTCCTGCGTCAGTTCGCACCCAACTCCATCATTTCCCGCCATACGACTCAAATAGCGACATATGCGGGTATTATAGTGTTCATAGAGTAGCTCGAATGCCCGTTGGTCCCCATCATGCGCACGCATCACCAACTGGCATTCGTCAGGAAAATTCTCTGCTTTGGATGAAGAGGTATCTTCTGTCCAATAAGACATTGAAAGACTCCTTACGCTCATTACCTTCATCCTTATCATACCCGAAAAGAGAGCCGTTTGTCATCTTGAGATTGAGCAAGCTGTTGGGCGTGTTGCAGATGGGTTTCTGCCAGTTCGTCCCATCCTCGTGCGCGGAGGAAGGGTGAGAAGGCCATGGTTATTCGCTTCAGGGCTGTATGCATTCCTCGCTCAAACGCGAGCTGGAGAGCGGCAAACACATTGCCTGTTTCTTGTTCGAGGGTGTCATAGTTATTCTGATGTGTCTCCACAAACTCAGTAAAGTACTCAACCATGCGTTCATCAGCAGTGGTATCATGCAGCCTTGCGTGGGCAAAGTCGGTAATGGTGCGGTGGAGCGTGTAGCGACCGAATCCAACACTCTGCAAGAATCCTGCATCTACCAGGACATCGAGAGTTTTTTCAGATGTACCACTCACTGCTAACGCTGCCTCTTCCGAAAAGCTGTAGGGTTTCGCAGGGAAAACGGATAGAAGAAGGAGTGTTTGTTGGGCTGCTTCGTCTAATTGCCACGCGCTTACCCCGATCACTGCGTCTAACGACAGAGGCATCTCTGCTGGCAAACTGGTATGTTGTTCCAATGGTGCCTGCGTGATTGTGAGGTGTAATCGTTCCTCTGGATGGCTTAAACGCTCTAGAGCGGCCCGCTGGCGACGTGGTTGATCGCTGTACGACTGCGATTTCAGATATTTTCCTATCAAGGTCAGTGCTAACGGGAGTCCACCGACGGACCGGACCAATGTTTGTGATGTACTGCGTTCATTGGCAACAATATCTGGCACGAAGCGTGCTAAAAGCTTCAAGCTGTCATCTTCATTGAGTTCTTCTACAAGCGTGGCTCCCGTACTGGCAATATCGAGCGCAACTGATGGGATACGTGTTGTCATTACATAGGCACAATGAGAACCCCCCACCTTGAAGGCGAGCGCATCTTCACTTCTCCATATATCGTCAATGACGAGAAGCATCCGGCGCAAACCTATAGTGGAGCGAAGGAGTCTCGCCCAGTCCATTTCGTCCTCCACATTTGCCATTTCAGCAGCAGTACATCCTAGCAAGTTTCCCCATCTACGTAACTGTTCAGAGATATCTGGTCGGGGTCCCAGCCCTACCCAGAGAATGCCATCGCTAAAATGGCGCTGAATATCGAGGTCGTGGGCAAGTTCGATGGCAAGTGAGGTCTTTCCAACCCCAGGCAGGCCATAGAGGTTCGTTAATGCTGCGGAGCTATCGGTACAGATGCGCCTCTTCAGGCGTTTCAGCAATTCATCTCGTCCTATAAGTCCGCCATGCTCGATATGTGGCAAAGGAATCGTGGGATCATACAAATATTGGGTAGAGAGACAAGAAGTGTTTTCCTGATACGTTGGCGGTGGTCCGCCATCAGGGAAGTTGTTGCTTTCTTCGTACAATCCCAGGTCCTGAGCCAGCATACCAAAGAGCGTACAAAGTTTCTGAAGAAAGTAGGTTCTGGGAAAAGCAACGCCACGTTCCCAGCGTCCAATTGTTTTGACATCAGCAATGCCAATTTGCTCAGCTACATACTCCCGTGACCAACCTCTTCGTTGTCGCTCATGTCTTAACCGTTCATTGGAGAGTCGCGTGACTGCATTGTTCATACTCTGCTCCTTACCTGGTTTCTTGCTCTATCATTAATGACAAGAAAAGTGGCAAAAACATGACAGTGAAATGTATGAGTATCTTCTGAGCGCCCTTTCCCCGTATTTAAAGTAAGGCGATGGCGCTACCTGCTGCATAGCGAGTTCGCGCTGTAACCCTCCTGCGGCTGGAGAACATGGTTCTTCGATAATCATACGCTTGATAGTAATGTGTCAGTATATGTTTTTGTGCTTTTGAGGCTCGTATGAAAGATGATGAATACTTTGGTTTTTCTACGAATGACGATTTTAAAGTAGTAAACCTGCCGGATGATGATAGTGAGGACGACTTCAAGATAGTAGACCTGGTGGACTTTGATAGCGAGGACGATATAAGAATAGTCAGCCTGAGCGATGTAGGTGCCTTTCACGCTATAACAACAGAGCAAGATAGGGAACTTAGCTGGATTGATCACATTGATCGCAAGAAGCGAAGGAAGCCTTCGTTCGTATCTTCTTCCGCGCTCAAGCCAAGATGCACTCGTAAGCAACGTGTGGTAAAATCGGCCATTGTTGCTGTGTTGGTGGTGACTGTATTACTGGTGTTTCTCGGTAACGCTCCCTGGAATTCTAGCAAGGACACCTTGAGCCATACCGCGTCCATTTCACAATCTGTGCCATTGGCTCCTATCATAGCGCCGCCCGTCCACGCGGCACCGCTAATTATAGATGCCAACCACTATTATATTCAGTTGAAATCAAGCTGGACGCAGATTTTGTTAGATGGACATTCTTTGCGAAATGTTCCAATCCCTGGCGTTGATCCACCACTACAAATATCTGCCGGACATCATAGCGTCATGTGGCGAACGAGCAACCATCAACTATTCAGTTGCACCATGTCCGTGCCGCCTTCCCTGACGGATACATGCGCGTATAATGGTCCCGAATTACTGCAAAGCGGAGATTCCGTATGGATTATCACTTTTCCCCATTTCAACGACGGGGATTAGGTCGTTTCCATTTATGGTGTTATCCGCGTTGCCGCCGTACCAGCGTTGCGACGATAACCGCGAGGAAACCGGCGAGAAAAAGAGGTGTACCCACCTGAATATTGCCTGTGAGCAGCCAGCCCGCAACGCCAATCAATTCTAGTACGATGCCGCCAACGAGCAGCAACACAATTGCGAGCGGCGAGCGTTCAAACGTTGCGCGAATATCCTGGCGACCGTAGACTGCGGGAGTCGTTCGTCGTGTCCCTTTCTTCTCAT
>DATGJV010000613.1:0-9665 GCA_035295005.1 Ktedonobacteraceae bacterium
TCGCCAGATGCACGCCTGTTGACGGTACGAGCCGCCGACCCACTTTGACAATTTGAGGATTCACCGCCACAACCCTGGGAATTTGAGATAACTCTATTACACTAAAGGCGAGAAAGGCGGCAGACAAATCTGCCGCCTTTCTCGCCTTTAGTGTAATAGAGTTATCTCAAATTCCCAGGGTTGTGGCGGTGAATCCTCAAATTGTCCAAGTGGGTCGGCGGCTCGTACCGTCAACAGGCGTGCATCTGGCGACGGGAGTGGGCGGAAACGGGCGCTGCCCTGGTAGACAGCGTGATTAGGATCGTTTGCCAGTTCGGAGCGCATGAAGAGCATGCCTCCCCGGTCCCCCATCCATTGCGTACCGGTATTATCTTTTACGAAGAAGATGATACGAGGTACGAAGGCAAAGCCCGTTGTGAATGGTGGCCTCATCCACAGGTAGTGTAGCTCAAAGTGATCTGCGTAGAGTTGTAACTGATTCAGCATTAACACCATGCCCTGCTGTTTTTGCTCTAACTCCACAATAATTGTGCGCTGCGGCTCACGTGCCTGGGCCTGAGTTGTTTCACTGGCTAATTCCTGTGGGGCCGCGATAACCACAGGAGGACGCGACGCCAGTTCTAGAGCTTTGGCGGAAAAAGGTGCGGTATCATGCAGAATCTCGTTGCATAATTGTAAGCAAGCATCGCAGATATAGGCGGCTCCCGGTCCCGCCACCATTCGTTGAACTTCCGGTGGGCGGCGACCGCAGAATGAGCAGCGAGCCATTGATCGGTCAACAGTCATTGTCGGTATCCTCGTCGTAAAACGTCTACATACTACCTACGAGCTTCTATGTGTCTGTAATGCGGTGGTTGCCGCAGTATAAAGTCCCATGCGTTCCAACATTGATGCATGCGCTTCCCATTCTAGTGTATCATCAAGCGGCGTGAGTTCTGCGAATCGCGTCGTCTGCGAAGGCTCAGGTGGTGTTGAGCCGTTTTTCTTTTCTTCAGTAGGGACGATTAATTCCGTTGTCCAGTCACCGGTATTGTTAGCATTGTTCACGTTGTTAACGCTGTTCACACTATTGGCACCATATTTACGCTGGAGTGCCAGTTGTAGCAAGTAATCGGCGAAATGCGGATTTTTTGGCAGCAACGACCCATGCATATATGTCCCAAACGCATGGCGGTAAATCGCTCCTTCTGTGCTGTCCTCTGCGTTGTTGCCATAACCCTTGAGAACTTTGCCCAGCGGTTTGGCAGTGCCAAGATAGGTACGTCCCCCGTGGTTCTCAAAGCCGACGAGAGTACTCTCATTCCAACGAATTGCCACGTTGCCTGTACAGCGTGGTACCTGTGGCCCTTTGTGAATAGTCCAGGCATCGAATACACCCAGTCCCTTCATATCGGCACCTTCCGCGGGATGGTAATATTGTGCCAGCAATTGGAAGCCTCCACAAACCGCCAGGACGGGCATATCATCCTCAATGGCGGCCCATAGCCCGATGCCCTTGATGTCATACAAATCCTGCGCTACAGGTGCCTGTTCTTTATCCTGACCGCCGCCAATAAAGAGCATGTCGTACTCGTCTGGTGCCAGCGCATCACCAACCCCCAATCCCACTACCCGTAGCTCAATACCTCGCAAACGGCAACGCTGGCGCAGCGCCAGTATATTTCCTCGATCTCCGTAAAGATTCAATTGATCCGGGTACAAATGTCCAAGCGTTAGTGTCACATGTGACGTGATACTTTCTCCCATGTTTATTCGTCCCGTCCTTCCCAGTAATGCGGTGTTAACCCACGTTGTTCCAATTCGCGATGTATTTCCAACAAACCCGTATACGTTGGTACAACGAACAACGTTTCACCCGGCGGCGTTTGACGCACGGCGCTATTGATTGCCTCGGCGATACCATAACGGCGAACGGGTTTTCCTTCTGCCCCTTGCACAATGATTTCTGTGTCTGCATGCATATTCTTTGCGTCCCGCGAAATCCGGTTATGCGCAACCTTTTCACGCCTGGAAGCACGTAACAGCGTTGCTGGCACAATCGTCATTTCCTCCTGCGCAATTCCGGCGTATTTCAGTCGTAAGGCTAAATCGAGAGCGCGTGTTCCGCCAACTACCAGCGTTGTCGTATGTTTCACCACTCGCTCAAAATCCACATCCCATATCCAGGAAATATCGCGCCCGTCCGCGCTGTTATCATTTAAGACGAACAACACATGACGCGCTGTTTCTTCGTTAAAAAGTGTACGCAGCACTTCATTGAAACCAGTCGGGTTTTTTGCCAGCAACAGGCGCAGTGTGCGCCCCTCAATTTGAACGCGCTCACCACGTCCAAACATTGGCTTGAATTGCTCTATCCCCGTCACTACAGGTTCCCAGTCTATATCAAGTACTTGCGAGGTTGTGATGGCCGCCAGTGCATTGTAGATGTTATACAGGCCAGGGAGGGGTATCACAATATCACCCTCCTGTTTTTCAGACTCAACGTGTATGCGTAAACGGTCGAAATCGTCGGATAGTACTTTTGTAACACGTATATCCGCCTGTGGACGTTTGTGTCCACAATTTGTACACACGTAATGACCCATATGGCTGTAGAAGCGTAGTTCATACGTATATTCGTTGCCACATTTTGGACAGGTGCGGCTATCAATCACCTGGTGGCGCTCAGATGAAGGTTGCTGGAATTTCAGGTCAAGTGCGGGATCATCAATGCCAAAATAGAGTACCTTGCCGCTAAAGAGTTCGCCGAGGTGCGCTGTCGTTGGATCATCAGCGTTCAGTACCAACGTTGTATCGTTCGGCAACGCTTTCACCGCTTGCAGCCAGCGTGTCGCGATACTATCCACTTCGCCATAGCGATCTAGCTGGTCGCGAAACAGGTTGGTGAAGACAGCCACACGTGGTGGAGCAGTCACGACCATCTGAGGTACGACGGCTTCATCCACCTCAAATATCGAAATGGCGGCACCGGAGCGGCGCAAATTCCCATTGGGCAAGGCGCGAATGACCAGTGAACTGGCAACTCCACGCATCAAATTCGACCCTTCCCGGTTGCGCCAGACACGGAGACCGGCGTCACTGAGAATAGCGGCAATCAGGCCACTGGTGGTCGTTTTCCCGTTGGTACCAGTGACGATAATGCTCCCATGTTCCAGTTGCGAGGCGAGATGACCGACGATGTCTGGATATAAGCGTTGCGCGACAATACCCACGACGCTTGTTCCTCCGCCCAGGTGCAGACGGCGACTCAATGCGCCCATCGTTCGCCCACCCATCACCGCGAAGCCAGCACGCAATGATGTACGTTGGCTTGAACGCCGTGCGCCATCTCTAGATGATATAGTATGAGACAAGTTCTTGCCATCAAAGGTTTTATCTGTTTGCGTCTGGCGTCTTTTACTCTTTCCTGAGCGTTTCTCCCTCGAAACGAGGCGAGGCGATTTTTGTTTTGGCATGGTGTTCCTCCAGACCAGCACTCTTCACTGATCTATACTGTGAGGATAGCATGCAAGCGCAAACTGGTCAAGTGAATAAGAAACTGTTCCTTATCCTTGCCTCCCGCATATTTGCCTATTTGCCCCTTTGACAGCATGTGATATTGTGGTAAGGAATTTTTCCGCGTAATTTGCGTTACAGAAAGATAGAAGTAATCCTTTTGTGGAAGTAAATGCGATAGGGGCTTGTCAACATGTGCTATCCTATGCAATGAGATGGAAACTCAAGCGCGTTGTGCGTTGTGTTGTGAATACTAAAGATCAGGTAGAATTGAATGGCAAAGAAACTCGTTATTGTAGAGTCGCCTGCGAAGGCAAAAACAATTGAAAAATTTCTTGGGCGTGACTACGAGGTTAAAGCCTCGATGGGTCATATCATGGACTTGCCTAAGAAGGGCCTCGGCGTCAACACGCGCAAAGATTTTGCGCCAGCTTATGTGGTGATTGAGAAAAAAGATAAGCTGATCGAAGATTTGAAAGCGGCATCGCTACGGGCCGACGAAGTCTACCTGGCTCCAGACCCTGACCGCGAAGGGGAATTTATCGCCTGGTCGCTGAAACATACGCTGGGTCTGCAAAATCCGCATCGTGCTGTCTTCAACGAGATTACGAAAGGGGCAGTACGGGAGGCTATTCGGAAGCCACGTGAGATAAACGAAGACCTTTTCAACGCGCAACAGGCACGCCGCGTTTTAGACCGTCTCGTGGGTTATAAAATTAGCCCTCTGCTCTGGCGACGTATTCAATCCGGTACGAGCGCCGGGCGCGTACAATCGGTGGCTTTGCGCCTCATCTGTGACCGCGAAACGGAAATCCGCGCCTTTATCCCCGAAGAATATTGGAGCATTACCGCAACACTCAGCAAGCAGCAACAGCGAGCAACGTTTGAGGCCAACCTGATCACTCGTCTCAAGGATATTGCTGCGTTCAACTCTGAAGAAAACGGCAATGGTACCGAAGGTGAAGAGCAGTCTGCATCTGCCGGGCAAAATGGGGCAAAGGCTCCTAAAACGGAAAAGGGACGCATTAAAATCAGCTCAAAAGAAGAAGCTGATGCCATTCTGGCCGATTTACAGGGTGCCACATATACAGTGCTGAAGGTCGAGGAGAAAGAGCAACGCCGCCAACCCTATCTGCCCTACACGACCAGTACGTTGCAGCAGGACGCCTCGGTGCGACTCTATCTGAAGCCGAAGAAAACTATGAGCATTGCTCAACAGCTCTATGAAGGCATTGAACTGGGTGCGCGTGGTCATCAAGGGTTGATTACGTACATGCGTACCGACTCGACGCGCATCTCTGAAGAGGCACAGGCGAAGGTCAAAGATTACATCGGGCAGGAATATGGGCAACCCTACGTCGGGCAAGGGCGTACAGGCAAGGCCAAAGCAACGACCCAGGATGCTCACGAAGCGATTCGCCCAACAGATGTTACTCTTACACCGCAGAGCGTGAAAACCCATTTGACACCCGACCAGTTCAAACTCTACAACTTGATCTGGCGTCGTTTCGTCGCGAGTTTTATGACTCCTGCCGTCTTTGACACTGTGCGTGTAGATATTGTCGCGGCCCAATATGTCTTCCGTGCCAACGGTTCCAACCTCAAGTTTCCAGGCTTCTATGCCGTCTGGCCTCGTGAAGAGGATGAGAAACTTTTACCATCCCTGCAAACACAGGAGGTCCTGGATTTGCATGGCTTGAAACCCGACCAGCATTTTACGCAGCCACCACCACGCTTTACCGAGGCGAGCCTCATCAAAGAGTTGGAAGAGCAAGGTATTGGCCGTCCAAGTACGTATGTGCCGATAATCAGCACCATTCAAGACCGTGGGTATGTGGAGCAGGAGCAGCGTCGTTTTGTCCCGACATGGCTCGGCGAAACCGTCAACGAAGTCATGAACAAGCATTTTCCTGATATCGTTGATACCAGTTTCACCGCTGACATGGAGCGCAAATTGGATGATGTTGAGGAGGGCCGGATATCCTGGACAGAATTCTTACACGGCTTCTACGGCGACTTCAAAACTTCGATGGAGAGGGCAGAAGCGGAGATGAACCGTGTTCAGAAGCCTGTAGAGGAGATTGATGAGCTATGCCCGGAATGTGGACGTAATCTGATTATTCGTACCGGTCGCTTTGGCCGCTTTGTCTCGTGTTCCGGTTTCCCAGAGTGCCGCTACAGCCGCTCGTTTCTGACGAAGACCGGTGCGCTCTGTCCGCAATGTGGTGGTGATCTTGTCGAGCGCAAGACAAAGACAAAGAAACGCATCTTTTACGGATGCAGCAACTATCCCACCTGCAACTTCGCTATCTGGGAGCGTCCTGTACCTGAACTTTGCCCCAATTGCGGTGGCTTGATGGTTGTGCCGAAAGTGGGACAAGACCCTGTGTGCTACAATGAAGTTGTCGCCGTCCAACGGGCTAGCGAAGATAAACCGCAGCCCGATGGGACAGCGCCCGCGAAAACGTCGCGAGCATCGCGAACACCGCGCAAGAAAGTGGTTGACCCGGTGCTGAACGGGAACAAGGTTGCGACTACCCCGGTCAAAAAGACAACGGCACGAGCAACCACGGCGCGGAAGAAAACGACAACGCGGACCTCAACGGCTAAAACAGCGAAAACGACGACGAAACGTGCTGCAACCAGCCGAACGAAAACCGCAAAAAGTAAGTAATTGCTAGATGGAGGGCTTCATGTCGCATGAGGTAACGCTCATTCCCGGCGATGGTACAGGACCAGAAATTACCGAGGCAACATGCAGAGTGTTGGAGGCTACCGGCGTCCAGTTTGAATGGGAAGTCCGTCAGGCTGGATTAGAGATGTTAGAGAAGTATGGCACAGTTTTACCTGATGCGGTCATCGAATCGATAAAACGTACAAAAGTCGCTCTAAAAGGGCCGATTACGACTCCCGTTGGTAAAGGCATGCGCAGCGCGAATGTGACGCTGCGCAAGAAATTGGATTTATATGCCAATTTGCGCCCGGCGAAAACATATCAGGGGTTGCGCTCTCGCTACGAGAATATTGACTTGACAATTGTGCGCGAAAACACCGAAGACTTATACGCGGGCATTGAATTCCAAAAAGGGACGCCCGAACAGGAAGAGATTATCGAGACGATTGCCAGCACCACCGGCACCCGTCTGCATACTGATGCCGCCATCAGTATCAAATATATCACGGTCATGGCAACGCAGCGCATTGTGAAATTCGCCTTCGAGTATGCTCGTGCCAATGGTCATCGCAAAGTGACGGCAGTCCACAAGGCCAACATTATGCGCTACTCCGATGGATTGTTCCTGGCAACCGCGCAGGAGGTGGCGAAGGAATATCACGATATTCAGTTTGAGGATCGCATTGTAGATAATATGTGCATGCAACTGGTACAGAAGCCAGAGCTATACGATGTACTTGTCCTGCCCAATCTCTACGGTGATATTATTTCCGACCTCTCGGCTGGCCTGATTGGTGGCCTGGGAGTTGCCCCTGGTGCCAACATTGGCAACCAGTACGCAGTATTTGAGCCAGTGCATGGCAGCGCCCCGAAATACGCGGGCCAGAACAAAGTCAACCCCATGGCAATGATGTTTTCGGGCGTATTGATGCTCCGCCATCTTTGTGAGCGCGATGCCGCGAACCGCCTTGAGAAAGCAATTGCGCAGGTGATTGCCGAAGGAAAGAACGTGACCTACGACTTGAAACCCCGTTCAGATGATCCCACCGCTGTCGGTACGTCTCAAGTTGCTGATGCCGTGATCGAAAAACTGCAAAACAGCCGGTAGGGACAGCATCAGCCCGTCCGCGTCCCTTACCTGATGCCAGGAGTTTCTCGTGGGAATAAAGGGCGCGGACGGGCTGATGCTGTCCCTACCGCCTTACCGGCTATTTTATTACACGGGTTTATTTTTGGGGTGCCACTTGTGGCGGGACTCGATGTAGCGTACTGTACCGGAACGCGAGCGCATCATGACTGAGGATGTGCGAGCCCCCCAACCAAAATATTGCACCCCTTCGAGTAATTCGCCGGTGGTGATGCCGGTTGCAGCAAATGAGACATCATCACTCTTTACCAGGTCATCGGTACGATACACTTTTTGGATGTCAATGCCATCAGTTTTCAACTTCTCGCGTTCCGCATCTGAACGCGGCCAGATTTTGCACTGGATTTCGCCACCGGTACATTTAAGGGCCGCCGCCGCAAGCACAGCTTCTGGTGCGCCACCAATGCCCATGAGTACATCAATGCCAGTGTAGTCTTCCATCGCCGCGAGAATAGCCGCCATCACGTCTCCATCTGTAATTAGTCGAATACGCGCACCCACTTCGCGAATCTGACGAATCATTTCTGCATGGCGAGGGCGATCAAGGATAACGACGGTAAGGTCGTCAATATGCGAGTCGCGGACACGGGCGATGCGGTCCAGATTTGTGGCAATAGGCGCGTTAATATCAATTGCGTGCCGGGCTGCCGGGCCAACCGCAATTTTTTCCATATAAAAGACGCCCGGAGGTGACGCATACATCGAGCCTCGCTCCGCGATTGCCACAACCGCGAGCGCACCGGGAAGACCCAGCGCGAGCAGGCGTGTGCCATCAACCGGGTCTACAGCTACATCAACTTCAGGCGGAGAGCCATTGCCAACTTGCTCACCGATATACAGCATCGGGGCCTCGTCTTTCTCACCCTCGCCGATGATCACGACGCCGCTCATATCCACACCATCAAGAGATTGGCGCATGGCATCCACGGCGGCCTGATCAACCATTTCTTTGTTGCCCTTGCCCATCCAACGTCCAGCACTCAACGCTGCAGCCTCGGTGACGCGGACAAGCTCCATTGCCAGGTTGCGCTCTCTGGTACGCGATTGTTCAAAACGTTCTTCCAACATACCGTTGTTCTCCTTATACGGGTATTCCTAAATTGTGACATGACGGGGATGAGTGCGGGCATGCTCGGCGAGCATAATGGCTCGTAAAAGCTCCACAGCCTCTTTCAGATGGCCCTGGCGATTGGTAATGACATAATCGTACCAATCCTTTTCAGCTAACTCGTTTTCTGCGTCTGCCAACCTCCGCTGGCGTTCTGCCTCCGTTTCCGTCTGGCGCTTCGTCAACCGTTGTGCCAGTTCTTCCAGGGAATCGGGAACGAGAAAAATAAAAATTGCCCCAGGCACTTTCTTGCGTACCGTTGCCGCGCCCTGAACATCAATCTTGAGCAGAACATCGCGTCCTGCACGTAAATTGTCACGGATGGGCTTCAATGGTTGCCCATACCAGTTCCCATGAACGTTGGCATATTCGAGCAATTCATTGTGCGTTATGAGTTGCTCGAATTCTTGCTTACTGATAAAATAATAGGGATTACCCTCACTTTCACCAACACGCGGGCTTCTCGTAGTGACGGAAGCGACCAGATAAAAATCTGCCTGTTGTTTGAGGGCATTGATAACGGTATCTTTTCCGGTACCGGAGGGCGCTGAAAGCACGAAGAGGAGTCCCTGTCTGGGCGTAGGCGTAGATTGCGGTGTGCGGGGCTGTTGGGACACAGTTTGCTCCGTCTCAAGTTGCATGCTGTTTCTTTCCTACTGTTTGGTTGCCAGTTTGCCAATTTTCATTCAGCCCAACGGCTGGATGTTCTGTTATACTGGTTCAATATCGCGGTAGAGCCTGGGGTAAGCCGCACGCTCTCTGGCACTTCCAATATTCCGGTAAACGGGTACGATGCAGCTAGCTGCGCCTCTACAGCGATTCGTGAAAAAGTATCTGTACCTCTATTGTACAACATGGGCATACAAATGTTGTAGAGTGACATAGAATCCCGTAACGACAAGAAAAAGACCACGAAGAAAATGGAAATGAGATAAACGTATGAATGTCAATGTAGATGCTATCACCCTTGCAGCAGTTGCCGACGAATGGCGCACGCTCCTGCGTAATGCACGTATAGATACCATTATTCAGCCAACAGAGCATGCCCTTGCCTTGCAATGCTACACGCCGGGGACGCAAGGAGAAGGAGGACACAACCGCTGGCTCTATCTCTCTGCGCACCCGCAATTTGCTCGCGCACATATCACCGCCCTCAAACCACCCAGAATCGCCAGCGAACCGCCAGCGTTTGTTATGCTATTGCGCAAATACCTGGAAGGCGCACGCATTGAAAGTATCCA
>DATGJV010000614.1:0-3325 GCA_035295005.1 Ktedonobacteraceae bacterium
CGGGCCGCCGGATGCATATAGGGATGCCCATCAAAGAGGATCCGTTCCATCGCTGCATTATAAATGAACCAGATTGACCGTTCCCGGCAAATAGTAGCAATGACTTCCCACTCCTGCTCATTGAGGACCGCTCCCGAAGGCATGGATGGATTCATGATGAAGAGGGCTCGCGTTTTGTTGGTAAGAGAGGCGTGTAGCGCATCCAGATCGAGACGCCATTCGTTATTGATTGCCACGAAGGGTACGAATCTGGGAATTGCGCCGACCAATCTGACGCGATTAATCATACCTGCATAGGTGGGATCGGTCAGCACCACTTCGTCGCCGGGATCAGTGGTGGCAAGCAAGGTGTCGAGCAAACCTTCCATGCCGCCACAGGTAATCACTATTTCATTCTCGGCATTGTAGCTATGACCTGTTTGCTGAAAGAGTCGTTGCGCGACCGCGGACCTGAGTTCAATCCGTCCAGTAAGAGGTAGCCAACTGTTGGCTGTATCATTCATAATGGCTGCGCGTGTCGCCTCCTGTGCTGTAGCAGGGACAGCTAAGTCGGTGTCCAGGTTCTCAAGTCGGAGAACCTCTGGATCATTGCCCGCTGCTGCGGCAACAACATCGAGGCCGATACCAGTAATGCTCGCCAGGCGTTTGACTGTCATGTGATACCTCCAGTTACTCATTGCTAAAAAACCAACTTGTGAGGCCCAATTTGATGCACGGTGGGTGTACCTGAGACTGTGCAATCACTGATGAAAGTATAAACTCCAGAAACTGGCAATGCATCGGAAAAACTTCTGGATGTGGGAGATTTTCAGCGCGATAGCAATCGCCTTATATTGATGTGCATGCGGGTTTCAAGTATAATGAAAGGATTCAAAAAGGTTAAGAAGCCAAATTGATTAGCTGGGTATCTAGAGGGAGATACGGTCATGGCCGACCGGGAGGGGGCAGCAACCAGGCAATTATCACCTCGTCCGTATACTCGGACGAGGAACTTTTGCTGATGTGTATCTTGGGCGGCACATCCATCTCCAGACGCATGCCGCTGTAAAAATGCTCCACGAACGGCTGTCACAGTCTGATGTAGATCGCTTCCTCACCGAGGCACGAACCATAGCGCACTTACGACATCCGCATATTGTCCGGGTGCTGGATTTTGGCGTACAAGATGAAAATCCTTTCCTGGTTCTGGACTATGCCCCTCACGGCAACTTGCGCCAACAACATCCGAACGGGACACCGGTTCCGCTCGCTACCATCGTCTCTTACGTCAAACAGGTTGCAGGTGCTTTACAATATGCTCACCAGCACCAGCTGATTCATCGTGACATCAAGCCAGAGAATATGCTGCTAGGACATAATCATGAGGTCTTGCTCAGTGATTTTGGCATTGCTGTCCTGGCTCAGAACACAACGCCGGAGAATGTCCGCAGGCGCAGGACACGGCTGGAACGGTTGCCTACATGGTACCTGAACAGTTTCAGGCGCATCCCTGTCCGGCCAGTGATCAGTATGCATTGGGGATAGTCGTTTATGAATGGCTTTGCGGAGAGCGACCTTTTCAAGGCTCGTTTCCAGAACTCGCCGTCAAACATACCCTGACATCCCCTCCATCATTGCGTGAGAAGGTGCCAACTATTCCAATAGCGGTTGAGTTCGCATGTTCTGCTATATCACAGTACCTTCTACATTCAGAGGTTATTCCGATGCAGCAAACAGGCTCTAGAGATTACACTTGTTTTATGGCGATGAACAATTGTGTGGGAAGAAAAAGGAAAATAAGTATGCTAAAGCGACCACAGATAGGAATAGGTCTCCTCATCACAAAAGATGACCACGTGTTGCTGCTAAAGCAGAGCAATGCAGATGGCAGTGGAACATGGTCAACACCGGTTGGAAACCTGGCGTATGGAGAGTTGTTAGAGGTGTGTGCTATCCGTGAGTCGCAAAAAGAGACGGGCGTAATCATCGCCGACATCACATTTCTCGCCATTACCAATGACGTATTTGATACAAAAAAAGGGCATACTATTACTATCTGGTTGGCGGGAAGGTATGTCTCTGGTACACCCACCATGAATGTAGCACGTGGAATATCAGAACTGGACTGGTTCTCCTGGGATGCCTTACCTGAGCCACTTTTTTTGCCATTTGAGTATCTGCTAACAGGCCGGTGTTATCCTGCGCTCTGGGATTTCAGTGGGGGCGAGAAGCCCTGATATTTTTTACCTCAAACCCTCGCATTATTTTTATTGTTAAAATGTACTTCTAAATGTCACGTAAGGAGTTTTTCGTTATGAGCATATCCCGTCCTTTCCGTTTCAGCGCCGTTATAGATCAGGCACGCCCGCAAGCATCGCAAAACCTGTTGTACGCCGATGATTCGTTTTCTCACAACGTGGGGAGCGAGCAGCCCTGGTCGCGAGATGGCTGGGCTGCTAAGGCGCACCGGGTCGAAGACCTGGGGTACACATCGTTTCTGGTGGCAGATCATCCCTGGCTTGATGTTGCTCCTGTCCCAGGGCTTATGATGGTCGCGGATACCACGTCTTTACGTATCGGCAGCTTTGTTTTTAATACAGATATCAGGCATCCCACCCTTCTTGCCAAAGATATCGCCATGCTCGATGTCCTCTCCAATGGACGTTTTGAATGTGGCCTGGGTTGCGGGGCCATTATGGATGATTATACGCAGACAGGCATACCTTTTGAGCGGCCAGGTGCGCGAGTCTCGCGCTTTGAAGAGGCGCTGTGCATCATCAAACGCTTTTTTACGGAAGAAACGGTCAATTTCCCCGGCGAGTACTATCAGGTCACAGGGTTGCAAGGACATCCCAAACCGTTGCAGAAGCCCCATCCACCAATCTATATCGGCGGCGGCAACAAGCGCATGCTTTCACTGGCGGCCAGAGAGGCGAATTGTGTTGGTATCACCGCAAAAAGTACGCCGAAGGGGGTGGATTGGATAAGCGCAACTCCTGAAGCTCTTCTCGAAAAGGTGGCATGGGTGCGCGATGCCGCGGGAGATCGGTTCGATCAGCTAGAAATTGGCACTCCCCTCTTTGTCATTGTTCCCACGGAAGATCGTCTGGGGACTGCACAACACATGGCGGGCCGTTTTGGTCTCACCCCGGAGCAACTGTTGTCCTGTACCCATATGCTTATAGGCACGACCGATCAGATGGTGGAGGAATTGTTGCTGAGGCGTGAACAGTATGGCATGTCTTCTATCGCGGTGATTGAAGCTGGCTTAGAGGCATTGGCACCCGTGGTAGCAAGGCTCACGGGCAAATGATAGTTTTACCGGATAGGAATGGGTGGGGTGTAT
>DATGJV010000615.1:0-3642 GCA_035295005.1 Ktedonobacteraceae bacterium
TGTTGGATAGCAATGGCAGCGTCATTGGCAAGGTGCAACATGCCTGCAATTACAATGCGACGCAACAATGGCAGCAAGTCACGCTCGATGCGACCAGCAAGCTTGCGTCATATGCTGGTCAAACGGTGACGCTCACCTTCACCGGCAAAACGTCCTCCTCGTACTATGTGACGACAGCGTTCTTCGTGGATGATGTCGCGGTAAATGCGGGGTAAGTAGGTAAGAGAGCGCGGCATAAAAACATCATCAGCACATGGTTACGCCATGTGCTGATGATGTTTTTATGCCGCGCTCTCTTACAGTGATTCAAGCAAACTGATAACTTCTTTGAACCAATGGATGGTCAATTCTACCCATTCAAGCGCAACTGCCAGAAATCGGATGTTGGCTGATTGGGATCGTTGACTGCGCCACGTACCAGATAGATAGTTCCTGCTCCATCATAAGCAGCCGCTCCCAGGTGCGAGCCGGACGGCAAGGGGGTGAGCGACCGCGCATTGAGGGTGTTCAGGTCAATGAGCCAGGTGCTGTTTAGCGCGACTTGTTGTGCTGTATCAAAACCACCCATAACCACGACCTGACCATTCCCCAGGTCGCAGCTTGCCGCGCCATTAAAGGCAATTGGTGCTAATGTC
Source organism: Ktedonobacteraceae bacterium (assembly GCA_035295005.1). Classification (GTDB taxonomy): domain Bacteria; phylum Chloroflexota; class Ktedonobacteria; order Ktedonobacterales; family Ktedonobacteraceae; genus DATGJV01. Next base: position 636 of record DATGJV010000615.1, read on the forward strand.
TGTTCCTGCGCCCAGCTATCCTGAGCAATATTATAGCGATATATGGCCCGTGATCCATATTTTTGTTCTGTATCTGTTGCGCCGCCCATCAGCACGAAGCCCCCAGAAAGATCAGAAGCAAGCACGGCATAGCCTACCCCTTGCGGTAATGCTGCGAGTGTATGCCATTGATTACTGGCAATGTCGTAACGATACCAGCCATTGCCTGCCGATGTACCGGACCCGTATCCGTACATAAATCCCTGTGTCAGATAGAGGTGTCCCCTCTGGTCGGCAATCATAGAGCCACCATATCCGAAGGTTATCCCACCAGGAGGCGTTACTGGTTGGGATGAACCTGAAGCGGGTGAATACATATATAAGAGGGTTGTAACACTCCTGGTATCGGTAGAGTATCCCGCGGTAAAAAAGAGATTCTTCTGTTCGTCCTGAACGACGGCATTATTAATCATGCCTGGAAAATTACTGGTAACGATTTGCCATTGTGCCGCGGCAATATCATAGCGGTAGAGATTGTTGTCGTAACTCGGAGAAAAGTACTTTCCATGAAATCCACCGGTCATATAGACGTAATTTCCCTGCTGCGATTGTACATAAATAGCCACATTATCTGCTTCCGGCGAGGGCAGTGAAGGCAAAGAAGACCATGAACCTGTGATAGGAGGTTTAGTAGGGCCCGGTGTGGGAGTACTGGTGGGTACTTGTGTAGCTATTGCTTTCGTAGGAAGTGGAGTGGCAGGTGGTGCAGCATGTCCACTGATGTAGCGGGTGATTGTGAATGCAGCAATACCACTACCTATCACAATCAATCCTGCCAGGCCCTCCAAAACGGTACGCCGTGAGAGCTTGCCTTTCCGCCGGTCGGCGGCGGGTATACTGGCAAGAGAGCCAACCTGTTTGGGCGTAATGCTTTCTGGCGAATCTGCGATGGCAAACTTTCCTTCAAGCGCAGGGGATGTGTGGTAGCCGGTAGTCATAGTTTCTACAACGGGAGGCAAATCAGTTTCAGCGGGCGGGATGGAGCTGCGTACAATCACAGGATGAAGTGGCAACGAAGACGTTACAGGAGGCGAAGAATGCATCATTGTAACGGCGTTAAAAGATGGGTCTGACGCACTGGCCTGTTCGAGAGCGTTGGCGAATGCCTGGACACTGGCAAAGCGTTTCTGCGGTTCCTTCGCCAGTGCTATCAGCATCACCTGTTCTATTTCCGGAGCAATGTCTGGAATTTCCTCACGCAAAGGTGTTGGAGGCGCAACGACATGTTGCATGGCTATTTCGGTAAAAGACCCATGAAAAGGATACATGCCTGTTAACCACTCGTACACAACAATTGCCAGGGAGTACTGATCACTGGCCGGATGTGGTTTGCCCTGAATCTGCTCAGGAGCCATATAGGCCACGGTGCCAAAGATATCCTGTGTATGCTGGTGACGTGAACTCTGCGTTATCGTAGCAATGCCAAAATCGCTGAGCATGACGACATTGTTGCGTCCAAGCAACATATTTTCCGGCTTGATATCGCGATGAATCACCCTTTCATCATGAGCGTATTGTAAGGCAGCAGCGATCTGTCTGACGTAGGGAACGATCATCGCTAATAGAACACGGGTGCCTTTAGGATGAGCATTGCGCAGGGTACCATTAGGAGCATAATCCATGATGAGGAAGGGAGTGCCGTTGGCAATATCATAATCAAAGACTCGTATGATGTTCGGGTGTAACAGGCGAGCGATCGTGTGAGCCTCCTGTTGGAAGCTTGCAACATCGCTAGCTGCTACTTCGGTATGCAAAACTTTAACGGCAGCAAAGCTATTGAGATGGATATGCTCTCCCAGGTAGACTTCTGCGAAGCCACCACGTCCCAGTAAACGAACGAGCCGATAGTTGCCAAGCTGCTGTCCTATTCGATTAACCATTATTGCACCTCTGCAAAAAACTTTTCAGAAAAAGCCAGAGCCATACAAATGTGGTTAGAACACAAACGTATTATCGGTATCCAGAGGTCAAGTTGGTAAAAAATTGTAAGGGGTAACTACATAGAATATACTCTATATTATGCAATATTTCAATATCTAATCCTAATTTCATAAACCTCACACAAAATCTCGCAAGCAATGGACAGGCTATACCTTGACGCTGGGAAGCACAACCTCATAGAATTGTACTGACATGTTATTGATTGAACAGGCAGCACAAAGGAAAAGCAACCATGACCACTACAAAACATACCGATGATATCGCAAGCATTGTCCGTCCCCATGAAGCGAAAATGATTATTAACGGGCAACTTGCCGATGCCAGCAACGGCCAAACATTCCCTGTGTATGATCCCGCTACTAACAACGTATTGGCCCATGTGCCGAAAGGGACGATTGAGGATGTAGATCGAGCGGTTGCCAGCGCATTGGCGGCATATGAGAGCGAAGAGTGGCGCAAGATGAGCGCCAACAAGCGGGGAAGATTGCTGCACGCACTGGCGGCATTGGTGCGGCGGGATCACGAACGATTGGCGACTATCGAGATGCTGCACACGGGAAAAACGTGGACACAGGCATTTGGAGATGTGGATGACTGTGCGGAGACGTTTGAGTATTATTCGGGTTTTCCGACAAAAATTTATGGGCAGAGCAGCGCAGCATTTAACCAGCACCTGGGATATACGTTGCGCGAGTCGGTGGGGCCATGTGCTTTGATTGTGCCGTGGAACTATCCAATTGGTATAGCGGCGTGGAAGATTGCACCCGCCCTCGCAACAGGCAATACCGCCGTGCTGAAACCAGCATCGTGGACACCGTTAACGGCTATCGAGCTTGGCAAGCTGGCCTTAGAGGCTGGTTTTCCGGCGGGCGTTCTCAATGTCGTGACCGGCCCAGGAGCGCAAATTGGTTTTCATCTTGCCAAACATCCACGAATCCAGCGTGTCTCGTTCACGGGCGAAACGACCACCGGGCGGTTATTGATGGAGGAGGGTGCATATAATATGCAGCGTCTCTCATTGGAACTT
>DATGJV010000616.1:0-2474 GCA_035295005.1 Ktedonobacteraceae bacterium
ACTTGCCATGCAAGGAAAAAAGGTAGTCGTTGTGGACTCCGATATCGGGCTGCGCAATCTGGATGCCATGCTGGGACTTGAGAACCGCATCGTGTATGACCTTGTGGATGTCGTGGAGGGCCAATGCCGTTTGCGCCAGGCCTTGATTAAAGACAAACGCCTCCCCGACCTGTATCTCTTGCCAGCAGCACAGACTCGCGATAAAAACGCGGTCAACAGTGTACAGATGGAGCAACTGTGCCAGCAACTGCGTAAGGAATTTGACTTTGTGGTCATTGACTCACCCGCCGGTATCGAGCAGGGGTTTCGTAATGCAATTGTCGGTGCCGACGAAATCATCATCGTGGCAAATCCCGAAATGGCTTCTGTGCGCGACGCCGACCGCATTATTGGGCTGGTCGAGGCGGCGGATAAGCCGGAGCCGCGTCTGATTCTCAATCGTCTCCGCTCGGATATGGTGCGGCGCGGCGATATGATGGACGTGGCGGATGTACTGGAGGTACTGGGTATTGATCTGCTCGGCATCATTCCCGAAGATGAAATGATCATCATCACCACCAATAAAGGCGAGCCTGCCGTGTACGAAAAACGTTCGCGTGCCGGTCGCGCATATTTGAATGCCGTGCAACGCATCCTGGGCGAAGAGGTGCCTCTCGATGAAATCGCGGAGTCGCCGACGCTCATTGAACGGTTGCGCCGTCTGGTAGGGTTTGGTCCCGCGCTAGCTGAAAAGCGTGTGCGTTCTTAGCCGTCCTGAAGAGGAGGCAGTATTATGGGAATTTTTGAATTTATGTCAGGTCGTAAAAAGCCCAGCCCAAGAGAGGTTGCCAAAGAACGCTTGAAGGTGGCCCTGGTGCATGATCGTATCAAAGTGAACCCGGAGCTGTTGGAATTGATCAAAGCAGACTTGCTCAAAGTCATTTCGCAGCGCCTGGATGTGGACGAGCAACACGTGCAAATCAGCATGGCTCGCGAAGACCGCTGGGATAAATTGCTCGCGGATGTCCCCATCAAACGCCAGAAAGTGGCGTTCGAGTGGGACCCGCCCGCCCATACCACCGCCGTCACCGGCCTTCGTGGCCCCCTGCGTGTCGAAGTCGAACGCGAACAACTGTAGGGGTCCGCTTTAGCGCACCCACCGTCCATTGTAGGGGTCCGCTTTAGCGCACCCTGGCACGAGCGCAGCAATGTGCCAGTCATCATTTTACCTTGTTCATTGGCGGTATCGCGCCCACCGTAATCCGCGTGGTCGCCAATTATTCGCATCCGCCTGTGGACGGTAATAGATGCCATAGATATACGCAAATGGTTCTATAAAGAGGTTAAGAACTCAACAACAAAGTCGGCCTTTTCTTAACGAAAACTCCATCACATCATAACCTGGAATGAACGCGGCAGGAGTACGATACATGTGTGACCGGAAGAGGTCACACGACGGAAGGGGGAGAAGTGGGAAGTGTGTTTCTCCAGGAGGTATCTATCATGTTCATAAAGCTATTCGTGCTGCCTGCTCCTGTAAAGCATTGAGAATGCAAACCCTGTCGCGATAGTGAAGTGCCGGTGTAGACGCAAGCGGTCTGGGGCATGTTATGGCGTGCCGGATGCCGTAGACCGTGGGTGGATAGGTGGTTGGGACGATGAGGTGAGGCACCTGTACAGGTCGGTCGGGTTGATGTGGTGGAACAAGCGACTGGTTCCAGTCATTCGCCGTTCCAAATGGTGGAGAAGGCCAGTACAGCGGTAACGTGTGGTGGAGGGCGTGGGGTGTGTTCTACGCCAGTACTGAAGTGCTGCCGGTTATGCCGGCACTTCAGTGTCGCGAGAGGTTTCTGTTTTTTCAATAATGGGAGTAGAGTCATGGTCAGTTCTGATAGCAATGATAACAATAGTAGCAATAATATCACGGATAGTAAAAAATTACAGGTATTCCGCCAGCAAGCCAGCGCCGTCAGTCGAGCGTTGTGGCCCAGCAATCTGCATCGCAGTCAGGTTATCGGCAAAGCCGCACAAAAACGCCGACGCGGCACATTAAGCACTATGTATCTATCGTGGACAGCGCAAAATGTCCCTGCATCTGTTCCAGTGCTGCTAGTAATCACCTCTACCATCGTAGGTGGTTCAATTGTCACAGCCCTGCTCCTGCACCTCTGGTACGTGCTGCTGTTTCCCACCTTGATACTCACGCTCACAACGCTTGTAATCATGCCGCCCTTATTAAGAAAGCTGCATCATACGTCTGTACAAACGAAACAAGCAATACAATTTACTCCCCGCTATTATAAGAGTTCCCCCGGTATTCCCCCTGCGCGTCGTGCGCCCGAAACGCCCATGCCCAAGACCCCGCTTGTCCGCGAACTGGAAACCTTCGACCTCTCCGAAACCGGCGTCGAGCATTTTCTCGATGTCAATTCGGGGAGCGGAGTAAGACTGTAGGAGCGCGGTCAACCGGCTCCTACAGGTCTCGTTACTTGACA
>DATGJV010000617.1:0-3672 GCA_035295005.1 Ktedonobacteraceae bacterium
TTTACAGGCTTTCGTCGCTAAACCCTTCCCCTGCTGGTCGGCGGATAGCCAGTAACCCATTTCTACTTTACGGTCTATCCAATCGAGAGCGTGCAAGCCAATAGAGCCTGCTATTTTTCCTTGATACCAGATTCCTGCCGCGAATCCTTCGTTCTTAGCAAATTGCTGGAGAGTCCCCCTCATAAACACGCGCAAATCATCAACCGATTGTTCGTCATCCAGCCACGGCATCCATTCGCGCAGGTGCTGCCGGTTGCGGTCAATCAGTTGATAATACTCTTCCGCGTATCGTTCCTCGTGCAAACGCAATTCCGTATCATCATCTATCCGCATACAAAAACGATGATTGCCCATATCTATCCCCTTCTGTAGAGATATAAAAATAGCAGGATGCTTATATGGCAAGGCCATATAAGCATCCTGCTATTTTTATATCTCTACCTTAACGCCTCTCCAGAAGGCAATGTAGTTCGTAATATTTTTCGCGGCCTCTTTTGGCTGTGGATAATACCAGGCCGCGTCCTTATTCTCTTTTCCGTCAACTACCACAGTGTAGTAGCTGGCAAGGCCCTTCCACGGGCAGGTTGTGTGGGTATTGCTTTCCTTGAAGTATTTGCGGTTCACTGCGTCGGGCGGGAAGTACTGGTTGCCTTCCACCACTTCGCACTGATCGCTTTCGGCTAACGTAACACCATTCCATGTTGCTTTTGGCACGAATGAAACTCCTTTGAATCGAGTAAACAGGGTATTTGCTCAGGTCTGAACAAGCATGGAGGCACTAAAACTCCACTGCTATAGTATAGCATGCAGTGGGGGCCTCGTGTTCTATAGAGGAAGGCAATCAGGTAATGAGCCGCACTCTACTAGAGGTGAGGAGCAGTTTCCGTTTCCAGGAAGCGCACCAGTTTTGCGCGTGTTTCTGCGAGCGGTGCGTAAATCATAATCCTGACATCGGGGTCGCTGAGAACTTGTAAGGTGAGATGCTCGAACTCCAGTCGCCCCAGCGTCGAATGCTCCATGACTTTGTAGCCGTCCAGCGAGCTACGCACATCGTGGTGGGGCCACCAGCGGCGAAATTCCGGGCTGACCAGTTTCAGATCCTCGATTAGTTCCTCGAACCATTCATCGCCGGGATAGCGAGCGTTAGTGGCGCGAAACTCCGCCAACGTGCTTCGCGCAATCTGCTCCCAGCTGGGACGTTCCCGCATTGTCGGACTGGTAAAGAGTCGCCAGATCAAGTTACGTTCATAGAGAGATGAAACTTCTGAAATGGCGAAGAGGCCATCGGCAGCTTTGTTCCATGCGAGATGGTCATACCGGCGTCCCATGACATACGCGGGCGTCGGGTTCAGATCATCCAGTATTTGTTGGAGTGCCGGGCTAACATGTTCTTCTACGTATCTTTCCTGCGGAGGAAGTGATTGACCGGAGAGCAGAAAAAGATGCCGACGTTCATTGGGTGTGAGCCTGAGCGCCCGAGAAAGGCTCTCCAGCACTTGCTCCGAGGGATGCACATCACGCCCCTGCTCCAACCAGACATACCAGGAGGTTCCGATACTTGCAAGTTGCGCGACCTCCTCACGCCGTAGTCCAGGCGTGCGGCGACGGATACCTGCTGGCAATCCCACATCGGTAGGGGCAAGGCGAGCCCGTTGCTTGCGTAAAAAGTCGGCGAGTGCCTGGCGACGCTCACGCTCTTGCATTTGAAAAGCTCCTTATGCTGGTGGTCTGAGACCTATGATCAAGAAACACTGGTACAGGTATTACAAATATAGCATACTCAAGTAGAGTACCTGAGTCAAGTTGCTACGAACAAAAGAGCGAGGCTCATTTTTTGCATCGAGTGAAGGACCAGGCACACAATCAGGAAGAGCCTTTTTCTTCCATTTTGCTTGAAAAGGGGTAATTGTTTTATGGCTCTGAAATTTAGCTTGTCCTTGCCGCAAGGCTGGACCATGGATCTAGCAAGTATCAAGGACCCGGTAGAAGCCTACGAGGCGATGACTCGTGTTGCTCAAACAGCCGACGAGACCGGTTTTACTTCTATCTGGTTAGTTGATCACTTTCATACTATTCCGCATCCGTCGCAGGAAGTGACATTCGAGTGCTGGACAACCACAGCGGCGCTGGCGCGTGATACGAAGCGTGTGCGCATTGGTCAGGCGGTCACATGCAACGGGTATCGTAATCCCGCCTTGCTCGCGAAGATGGCTAGCACGGTTGATGTGTTGAGCCACGGGCGGCTCAATTTTGGCATAGGTGCCGGTTGGTACGAACACGAATTTCGCGCCTATGGCTATGACTACCCCGATGCTCCTGACCGTCTGCGCCGACTGCGTGAAGCGGTACAGGTTATTCTGGCTATGTGGACTCAGGAAGAGGCTGTTTTTGAGGGGACATATTATTCAGTGCATGGAGCGATTAACCAGCCCAAAGGCGTGCAAAAGCCGCATATCCCCCTGCTGATTGGCGGCGGTGGCGAAAAAGTCACGCTCAAGCTAGTAGCGCAATATGGTGACGCCTGTAATGTCAGCGGCGATCTGGAGACCATCAAGCGAAAATTTGCTATCCTCAAGCAGCATTGTGAAAGCGTCGGACACGATTACGAGAGCATTCACCGCACAGTGGCGTGCGTCTGTGCTATTGGCGAGACCGATGAGCAGGCGCGGGCAAAAATTCCCGCCGGACTTCTGGGACGCCCTGTTACCGCAGGTGCGCTCATCGGCAACCCGGATACTATCCGCCAACGCCTGGACGAACTGGAGGCGGCAGGAGTTCAGGAGGTGATACTTGGGTTCCCCGATGTCCTGCAACTGGATACGCTGCGTTTCTTTGCGAAAGCGTTCATAGATTAGTCATGCATTGCACCCCATCCTGTGTTATAATAGGCGGCAACGAGAAATGATTGAACTGAGAGGCACCCATTGCGGGTGCCTCATGCTTGATAAGGGTTGGGGAGGGCTATATTATGAAGCCTCTTGTTGCTATTGTGGGCCGACCGAATGTCGGGAAATCCACATTTTTTAACCGGATGATTGGCGAGCGGATCGCCATTGTTGAAGATATGCCGGGGACGACTCGCGACCGTCTCTATGGTGATACCGATTGGAATGGTCGCGAATTTACCTTGATTGACACGGGTGGCCTCGAACTGGGTTCTGGAATACCGGTGGGGCAGGTAGGATTGAACGGACAACCCGGCGATATCATGAAAAATGTGCGGGCGCAGGCGGAGCTTGCCATTGAAGAGGCCGATGAGATCGTCTTCATGGTGGATGCGCGTTCGGGCATTACTGCCGCCGATGAAGAGGTGGCGGAAATGCTGCGTCACGCACAGAAGCCGGTCGTGCTGGCGGTAAACAAGGCCGATAACGCCGCCCGCCGTCTGGATGCCGTCGAGTTCTATCGCTTCGGCCTCGGCGAGCCGATTACCATTTCCTCTATACAGGGTACCGGCACCGGCGATTTGCTGGATGCGATTGTCGAAAACCTGCCGCCGGAGGACGAGGAATTGGAGGACGAGGAGGATGAGAGTGTTCCGCGCATTGCTATTGTGGGGCGTCCAAATGTTGGCAAATCCTCGCTGCTCAATGCCATTCTGGGGGTGCAGCGTTCGATTGTCAGCGAAGTCCCCGGCACCACTCGCGATGCCATTGATACCGATATTGAATT
>DATGJV010000618.1:0-8578 GCA_035295005.1 Ktedonobacteraceae bacterium
GGAAGGACCCGATTGGAAGCGACTGGCGGCGTCGAGTACTCTGGGAAGCAGGTGAATATCACCAACGGTATTCAGAAAAGTGCCTGGGCGATTCAATGCCCAGTGAACTGCCATATCAATATTGTGCTGATCGTCCAGGGGAGCATACCAGGTCGCGTGCGTATGGGGCTGGCCCATGTAGGGTTTGTAGGCGATAGATTTGATCGTTTGAACGGCGACATTGCGTTGTTGACAGGTCTCCAGCAATGCATTGAAGTTTTCGGCGTAATAGGGACTTTGCATCGTGAGATAATTATAGGGCAACAACACCGCGTCAAAGTCGAAGCGTTGCAAACTGCGGCGATGCGTCGCCGCGATTTGCAACCCATGCCCCGTCACTCCGATAGCACGTATTAATCCCTGCTGTTTGGCCTCGATGGCGGCGTCGAGCGCACCACCAGGACTGAGCGCGATATCCCATTCGATGGGATCAGCGAGACTATGCAACTGCCACAGGTCTACATAGTCAACACCCATGCGCTCCAGTGAACGGTGCAGCTCCTCCTTCGCCTCCTGCGCGGTACGGGCATCAGCCTTCGTCGCCAGGTAAAAACGCGAGCGGTCCTTTGCCAGCCAGGGAGCGATACGCACCTCAGCATCACCATAGCTGGAAGCTACATCAATGTGATTGACGCCATACTGCAACAGCACCTCCAATGTACGGTCTGCTTCAGCTTGCGTAACGGAGCCCAGTGCGGCAGCACCAAAAATGGTACGTGTACTCATATGCCCACTGCGCCCAAATGGTTGTGTCGAAATAGCCATCTTGTTCTCCTTATGCCATGTACAACTGCTCGCAATATTTCCCAATCATTTCACGTTCAGCAACAAACATTGGTGGCAAATATCGGAAAGAGCTGACGGGCACCTCGCTGCGGCTCGTGTCCTGGGTGTGCTGAAGCAAGCCCCTACGTTTCTAGCTCCACAACGGTTCGCGTAATCAGTCGCTGCACAAGCTGAAGTATCTCTGTATCAAAAGCGAACTTTGCCCCTGCCGCCTCATACAGTTCTGGCACTGTCCGCGTCGCACCCAGAGAAAGAGCGTAGCGATACTGTTGAATCGCTGTCTGCGGGTCACGCAAGTAGTTATCCCAGATTTGAATGGCACCAATGGCGGCGAAAGCGTACTCGATGAAGTAGAGTGGGTCGCAATAAAAATGCGGTGTCCATTGCCATCCATAGCCACATTCAGCTTCCAGGCTGCTCCAGTCAATATCCGGCCAATAACGCTGCGTGAGTTCGGCCCACTGCTGTCGGCACTTCTCTGGTTTCATCGCCTCTTCAGGATTATCATAAACCCAGTGTTGGAAAGCATCTCCGCGAATAATGTGTTGTAAGTAGTTTATCAGCATGTTCTCCAGGTGCTGGATGCGCAATTGCGCCGCCTCTTGCTCCGTGCAAAGGCCCGCCTGCGCGAGATATATTGCTCCAATATGTTCCATGCTTGTCGAAGCTACTTCCGCAAACTCCATGGGGACAGCGCCCTCTTTGCGCTGCTGGATATAGGGCAGAGGGATGGTCTCAAAGACGTGAAAGGCATGCCCCATCTCGTGAAAGATCAGCGGCACAACATCTGTAATCGAAACCACATGTCCAAAAATGAAAGGGCGGCGGCGTACCTCAAGTGGCAGACTATAGCCATCGTCCGCCTTGTTCGGACGCTCATCCATATCTAAGAGATGTTCTGCAAGCATCGTCTTGAAGTAATCTTCCAGTTGGGGATCAATGAGATGGAAGACTGTGGCACATTGCCGCAACAACCCATCTACATCCGAGATTGAACGTGGAGCTTCGCTCGCCATTGGACTCACTTCCATATCCCACGGGCGCAGTCTCTCTACTCCCAACTGCCGACGACGTTTCTCCCACAATTGGCTGGCAGCCGGTACAATTACTTGCTTGACGGCCTTATGCAAAGCCCGGCAATCATCGGGCGTATAATCAAAGCGCAATAATTGCTGCCAGCGATAGTCACGATAATTCGCAAAACCCGCGTTACGCGCAATCTGCTGCCGCAGCTGCATTTTCTTGCTCCAGATAGCGTTGAGCCGCTCCTCATCCGCATGTCGCCGCTCAACAAAAATATGCCATGCCTGTTCGCGTCGCGCACGATTAGGGTCGTTTTGCACAGAATACAGGACGGTTATCGGCACCTCTTTACCTTCCCACATCACCATCTGGGACCCGCAAATCTGCACGTATTCGTCACTCAGAACCTTGTCTTCATTTAGCAAAGCCAAATTTTCTTCACTGTAGATCGCCGCCTCGGCACGCAAATTGCGCAAAGGCAGCGCAAATCCTTCTGGCTCCAGTCCACTTGCCAGCAATCGCTCTTTTATCTGCTGATCCAGCGCTTGCACCGGAGCGTAAATTTCCTCCCTGAACTGTTGCTTGCGCCGCGCCCGCTCCTCGTCCGCCGTATTTTGAGTGCAAGCAATCTCGAATCTCATCACCGTCTCATCAACCAGTGCGCTCAAATTCGACCACTGCATCAGCCACGGGTGCAATGTCTCCTGCGAAAGTGGAGCAGCCAATAACTCACGATACCAGGGTTCAATCTCCGCCCAGCTCAAAACTTCAAATTCTTCGCTTGTTCGCGGAAGTGCTGTAAACATCACCAAAACCTTTCTGCAATTACCATTGTTATTTATCGCATCAAATATATCATGTTAGCACTGGCTCGTCTACTTTTATCCTCCCTGTTTCGTGATTAACTTAACCGTTCAACCGAAAAAATCATAATAAGAGGAAGGCATCATGGATATCGTCAGTTTTGGCACACCCTTCGGCCTGGCTTTTGCCTCTGGCCTGAATGCGTACCTGCCCTTGCTCGGGTACAGTATTTCTGTGCGCTGGCTGCACCTGTACAAAGTGAATCCGCACCTGGCCTTCCTCACACAAAACTGGTGTATTGCCTTGCTTATCGTTCTAACCATCCTGGATTTTGTCGCCGATAAAATTCCTCTTATTGATCACGCCTGGGACGCCATTCATACGGTAATACGACCAGTCGCAGGCGCTTTGGTTGCTGCGGCGGCCAGCAGCCAGTACGTATCGGGGCTGTCTTTGGCAGGCATGCGCTTTTCTCAGCAAGCGGGATTTGATTTCGCGACCATCAGCGCCGTTGCCGCTAATACAGTCATACCGGTGACAGGATTTGTCTTGCTCATCATTATTCTGATAGGGGGTGGGCTGGCACTGTTAAGCCATGTTACCAAATCTACGACAAGGGTGGTTTCTACCATCGCCTCCTTTGGTTTTCTCAACATCGGGTTAAGCGTGATAGAGGACATACTGGTCGTTATCTTTATCCTCCTGTCGCTCTATGCCTCTACGATTATGTTGATATTATTGATACTGCTGGTTCTCATTCTTGTACCGAGGCTCATGCGCATACGAAACCAGAAGAGATAGAAGAGTGAAGGTTCTTGCAGTTGCCGGCTGCAAGAACCTTCACTCTTCTATCTCTTCTAATTTCATCTCCACATCCCAGCGTTCGCCGCGTTCGAGCAGGATGGTGCCGAGTAGTGTCTCCTGTTTTACGGTGATGCGTGCGTGCTTCCACATCTCCAGTACTGCCAGGAAGGTGACGACGATGACGAAACGGGAGTGTTCGTTTTCAACTACCTCGTCGAGTGTGATGGTGGGGCGTTCGTGCAATAGATGCGTGATTTCGGCGATGCGGTCGCTGACACGGACACGCGCCAGGGGTATGAGGTCGGCGCTATCTCCCACGTCTTTTGCCCGCAGTTCCAACAGGCGTTGAAAGGCGCGAGCCAGCGACTGTGCCTCCAGGCCGACAAGCGTGGGCGGAGTCCAGGTCAGTTGCGTCTCGATGCCAGCGAGCAAACCGGAGCGGCTATGCGTCTGCAAGCCCGCCTCCTCGCGGCGGCGCAGGTGATTGGCAATCTCTCTGGCACGTTTGTATTCAAGCAAGTGACGTTGCAGTTCCTCAGCCATCACAACGGCGCTTTCGGCCTCGCTCGATAGCTCCTCCTGTGAGGTGCGCGGCAACAAACTTTGCGATTTGATGAAAAGGAGGCGGGCCGCAATAGCAACGAAGGCCGCCATATTCGCCAGTGGCAGGTCTTCCGCCTCCCACTGCCGTAAATAGGCAAGGTATTGATCGGTCACAGCCATGAGCGAGATGGTGGTAATTTCCATCTGCCGCTTCTCAATCAGGTGCAGCAAAAGGTCAAGCGGCCCCTCAAAGGCGGGCAAATGCACAACATATTTCACCTGCGGACTCGCGTCATCCACCTCAATATCCGGGATTGTGGGTGACAGCGTTTGCACCGCCACCGTCTCGCCTGTCATAGAATCTAACATCAGCTACGAAACCTCATCTACGCTATGTAACTCGGCAGCCGGGCCATCAGGCTGGTGATGGGTACGAATATACAGGACTGCACGCTCGGAGAGCCCCACCTGCGCCGCTAGCTCTGCCCCATATTCCGCGTGCCACCACGCATAGCCCAGCGAACGCCGCCAGCGGGCCTTCCCTTTTCCTGTATTCTCTGTATGCAAGGGGCATATCGCAAGCCGCGTCAACAGCCCCGGTGCAATACGCCTCCCCAGCACAATTGCCGGGCGCGTCCAGAAAGGTACACGTCCCGCTGCTTTCCCTACATCGTGCAAAAGCGCGGCGGCCAGCATATCTTTGTCGTCACAGTCGCGGGCAAGCAATCCGCGACAGACGCGCAGCGAGTGCTGCTGGTCTGCCCTCGACATACTCTGGAACAACGGCAACGCGGACAATGGCAGCCAGTGCGCCACTTCCGCGTTATCAGCAGGGGTGAGTGGAGCGACAAAACCGAGTTGTTGGCGCACTTGCCCCAGGCGATACCTGATCGTATGGAGTATCTTTGATAAGATGGTGTCCCTTGTAGACACCATCTGCTCGTCTGCAGGTACCATACTTGCTCGATTGCGAATTTTAAAAAACTTTGCTTGCCGGGCCATACCTGCTCTCATCCCTACAGCCCAGGAACGTTGAACAGGTACAATGATGACGCATCTATCACGCCCAGCGCCTGTGCAATTGCTGGAACTTGATTCACCACCAGCGCACTGATATTGACCGAACCGAGCCAGATGTAGTAGCTCAGGCGGAAGAGCGGGAAACTACCGAGGCCCGGCGAAAGCTGACCGAGGAACGGCAACAGGAAAAACACCGCCAGGATAATCAGCGGCCCATAGACGGCGGATTTCGCAAACTGGACAGCTTGCTTGCTCGGCAAGAGCGTGTAGAGAATCTGGTAACCATCCAAAGGATAAAGAGGTATCAGGTTGAACAATGTCAAACAGATGTTGACGCTGGCAAACACTTCAAAGAATTGCGGAATGCGCACAATATAGGCATTAGCGTATAATGCCGGAGGAAGAAAATGTACCACAAGAGCGGAGAGTAGGCCGATGAGGAGACTGAACAGAATGCCGGCCCACGCCACCATCAGCAAGCCGGTATTGGCACCGACGCGCAATTTCCACGGGTCTGGCTTGACTGGTTTCCCCCAGCCAAAGCCGATGGCAAGGTATGGTTGAAAGGCCAGCAGCACGCACATCAGCAATCCCACCGGGTCTACCTGCACACGCGGATTCATGCTCAACCGCCCCTCGTTGCGAGGCGTATGATCGCCTAACCACATCGCCATCAGTGCATGACCACATTCATGCAGTGGTATCGCAATCAGAAACGAAACGATAATCATTGCGGCCAGGACAACATTGATATAGAGACGTGGAATATCCGTAGCCGCAACAGCCACAATAGCCACAATAGCCGCGCTTACGTTAGCGATAGTCATAAAAGCGAATCCTCCATATAGAACACTCAACCAGATGCGAGTAGATCAATTTCCATACCTTCATAGGCCGAGCGCGTATGGGCAAACCGTACACGCGCCTCCGCTTCCATCCGGTCTAATTGCTGGTCATCATACGTCGGCTCATGGTGAAATAATATCAGTTGGCCCACGTGCGCTGTGTGGGCAGCATCCGTTGCCATTTCTATGGTACTGTGTCCAAAACCATGCTTCGATTGCTGGTAATCGCCGTTGGTGTACTGGGCATCATGTATCAACACATCGGCCCCCTCCGCGAACGCGAGAAAGGCCGGGTCGCATTGCTCGCCCCATTCGACATCAGTGGCATAGACAACACTGTGACCGGCATACTCGATCCGGTACAGCGCAGCGCCATCCAACGGATGGCTCTCGGTCATTTGCGCAAAGACACGCACGGCGCTCTCTTCGACCGGCGCTTGCGTTGCCTCAAGCTGTGGTTCATCGCTACCTGCTCGCCAGACAACCTGTTCGCGACCGGTAATAGTATGAAACGTGCGTTGCGAAGGCAACGTATGTATATCTACAGGGAAATACGGAGGAGACATGACCTGGGTTACAACCTGCTCAATACCCTTACCCGCTAATTGTGGTCCGAAACAGAAAATATCGCTCTGCGCTTCAAACAAGGGAACAAAAAATGGAAAACCAACAAGGTGGTCGCCGTGACCGTGGGTAATGAACAATGAGAGGTGCAAAGGCTTGCCTTGCGCACGGTGCAACAATTCGTTACCCAGACGAATAATGCCACTACCGGCGTCGAATATCAGCGTATGTGAACCAACTTGCACTTCAATACATGAAGTGTTCCCACCATGTCGCAGCGTTTTCGGCCCCGGAGTTGGATAGCTGCCCCGTACTCCCCAGAAACACACCTTAAAACATTGTCTTTCGGTCATGTGACCTTGCACCTGCCCTCCCCTACCCCTCAATCGGGTAAGTTAGATACATTGGATTGTGACCCTATTATATCGTTTAATAAGAGGAATGGAAAGAGGCCAGGCACTCTGATCATTCCGGCAATAATTTTCAGACTCTATACCACAAAGGTACCATGATGTGCTATAGTATAGGTGATGAATTAGACTACCCTAACGCCTGTGCCAACGTATATTTTAAGATGAGATAAGGT
This sequence comes from Ktedonobacteraceae bacterium, assembly GCA_035295005.1. Classification (GTDB taxonomy): domain Bacteria; phylum Chloroflexota; class Ktedonobacteria; order Ktedonobacterales; family Ktedonobacteraceae; genus DATGJV01. Next base: position 7,015 of record DATGJV010000618.1, read on the forward strand.
GGGCGACAATTTGGAGTCGCAACACAAACATGTTCAATCGGAAGTAGATTTTTTTTATGACATCGCAGGAACTCTATTGTGAAGAGTGTGGAGCGGCGAATCCACTAACGGCACGGTTCTGCCAGCATTGCGCCATGCCGCTCCCTGTTACGCAGACGACAGGGTCACTCCCAGAACAAACCCTGCTCGCGGGTCGCTTCCAACTGGTAGGCCGCCTCGGTCAGGGCGGCATGGGAGCAGTCTATAAGGCAGCGGACACAAAATTTGACGACCGCCCGGTCGCGGTCAAGGAAATGAGCAAGGCAGGTCTGCCTCCCTCGCGTGTTGCCGAGGCGGAGGCTTCTTTTGAGCGCGAGGCGAATCTTTTATCGAAACTTATCCATCCCAATCTGCCGCGCATCTATGAATACTTCGCGGAAAATGACCGCTCCTATCTGGTCATGGATTTTATCGAAGGCGAGACACTTGAGGATTACCTGGAAAAGCACAATGGCGGGCCATTGCCGATTGAGCAGGTAATCACCTGGGCAGAACAGTTGTGTGATGTGTTGAACTACCTGCACAATCACCAGCCACCCATCATTTTCCGTGACCTCAAACCCGCCAATGTGATGATTGGCGAAAGCGGACATATCTTCCTGATTGACTTCGGCATCGCTCGCATCTTCAAACCGGGACAATCGCATGATACGGTTGCGCTCGGTTCGCCGGGCTACGCGGCACCAGAGCAGTATGGCAAAGCGCAAAGCTCGCCGCGCTCCGATATCTACAGTCTTGGTGCGTTAATACATCACCTGCTGACCGGGCTTGATCCCAGCGAGCGGCCATTTTTCTTCCGGCCAGCTAACGAGGTCAACCCAAATATCAGCCCACGCCTCTCCGCTTTATTGCAGCAAATGTTGGAGATGGAGTCGGATAAACGCCCGGCGAGCGCGGAAGATGTGCTGAAGGCCCTGCGTGCCGATGACACAACAATGCTCGCAGGTTCACAAAGCTTCGCAGTTGCCCATCTGCCAACCGGCGAGGATCGCCTGTTGGAGGAGGCGCACAGGCTCTACGGGCAGAAACGCCTGCCTGAGGCGGAACAAGTCTACACACAGGCACTGCAAATCAATAATAAGAACGCGCTGGCATGGCAGGGCAAAGGATTGACACAGGGATTACGCGCACGCCATGCTACGGCTCTGGAATCGTTCGATCACGCGCTGCAATTGGACCCAAAACTGGTCATTGCCTGGAACGGCAAAGGTACCGCGCTTAATGCTCTACACCGCAACCGGGAAGCGCAAGTGGCTTTCGAGAATGCGTTGCGGCTGGAGCCAACGAATGCCGATGCCTGGAATGGCAAAGGTGCCGTTCTCAACGCCATTGGTCTGCCTGAGCAGGCGCTGACCGCTTTTGATACGGCAATTCGCTACAATCCACAGATGGCGCAGGCGTGGACAAATAAAGGGCTGGTGCTACGACGACAGAAACGCTATCGCGATGCGCTACAGGCATTTGACTCGGCTCTCGCTATTGACCGCAGCATCGCAACGGCCTGGAGCGGTAAGGGAAGCGTGCT
>DATGJV010000619.1:0-2663 GCA_035295005.1 Ktedonobacteraceae bacterium
CTGAAGAGTGTGTAAGCCTCCTGTGCTGGATCATCGGCCTGCAACACCGGGAAAGGTGGGCCGAGAATATCTTTCACAGTGGTAGAAGCTAGCGGTTCGCCGCCTACCAGGTAACGCAGCAACAGATTTTCTGTCAAGCTACCAACCATATACCCATTCTCCATTACGGGAGTCTGGCTGATGCCATAGCGGCGCAACAGTTCAACTGCATCGGCAATAGAATCATCTGGCGTTACGCTGACCACCAGCGGCATCGTGCGGGTATGGCTGCGACGATACGTGAGAACGTCACGTAATGTAGGCCGGGTTGTCTCTGCCGGTACAAGCATATTGTTTTCGCGCATCCAGGTATCGTTGAATATTTTCGTCAGGTAGCCCCGTCCAGTATCCGGCAGTAATACCACAACCACATCATTTGGCGTCAAGCGGCGTGCATATGTTAGAGCAGCGCCAATAGCAGTACCGGCAGAACCTCCGGTGAGAATACCTTCTTCACGCGCCAGCCGCCGCGTCCAGTAAAACGAGGTCTGATCGTCAATACGCATCACCTCGTCAACTACCGACGCATCATAATTGTGAGGGAACAATTCCATGCCAATTCCCTCAACCTTATATGGCCCCGGTGTGTCACCGGAGTAAACAGAGCCAGGCGGGTCAGCCCCGATAATCTTCACGTTAGGATTTTGCTCTTTTAGATAGCGCCCGGTTCCTGAGATAGTGCCACCAGTACCGATTCCCGCGACGAAGGCGGTGATACGTCCTGCTGTATCGCGCCAGATTTCCGGGCCAGTTGTGGCATAATGGGTCGCGGGATTGGCGGGATTCGAATATTGATCGGGACAACACGCGCCTGGAATCTCTTCGGCGAGCCGGTGCGCCACATTCTTGTAATGTTCGGGCGAGTCATGAGAAACGCTGCTGGGACAGATAACCACTTCCGCGCCATACGCCCGCAACAGGCTACGCTTCTCCTCGCTCACTTTATCAGTCATCACAAATATGCAGTGGTACCCTTTGATAGCGGCGGCAATCGCCAACCCATGACCTGTGTTGCCACTGGTTGGCTCAACAATCGTCCCTCCCGGACGCAATAAGCCTCGTTGCTCGCAGTAGTCAATCATCGCCGGGCCAATGCGGTCTTTCACACTCCCACCCGGATTAAACATCTCCATTTTTACCAGCACCGTCGCCGGTACATCGCTGGCAACGCGGTTCAGGCGCACCAGAGGCGTATTGCCCATCAATTCCAGAATGTTATCGTAGTAACGCATCTCACCAGGTGCAGATGCCATCTTCTCATCCATCGTCTCTGTCATACCTCTATTTCACAAACATTCGCGTGTATGGCGTCATTGCCAGCACACAGCAGTATCTGCCACAGTATAACACATTGTTTTACTGGTTCACCTGGATGAATCTAATCTGATTTGTCGAGGTTGGGAAATGATCGGTGCCAAAAGGCAGATGAATCTCGACGGAGGCGACACCTGTTCGCGAGTTGAGGAAGGCTAGAGCGACAGCAGAGGTAGTGCCCTTGATTGACTCGCTCCATTGAGCCAGTTCTTGTGGCGAAAAATAGTAGGCCCAGACCCCATGAACGGCAATACTGAGATAGAGAACAGTGTTTGTACTTTGTGGCATGACCTGCGGTGTACCAATTGTAATATTTCCCTGTACCCGATAATTGCTCCCCAGGGTACGCAACGCCAGCGCATTCAACGACTGCGCGGCAACATTTTGCGCCAAAGCACGATCATACACCGTCACAGTCGCCGATAAAGTCATCTGTACACGCACCGAATTAGCGGGTGTTCCTACCGACTGATCAGACGTAACAGCAGGGGCATAGACAGGCTGGCCCACCATTACTTCGTTTGTATGCAGTTGTTTTTGTAATTTTTGCAATACCTGTTGTTGTAATTCCTGTCGCAGCAAGCCACTGGCACGAGTAATATCAGCCTGGGCCACAAGTTGTATAGAGTGTCCATCCGTTCCACCACTAAACGCACCGGGGTTACTCACCGTCAACCCGCCGCAACAGGTGGTAGAGAGTACGTTCGCGGCAATATTGCCAATTGCCCCCGTATTGACAGCAACCGCTGCTGCTGTTATAGCCCCATCTTGCCCTTCGGCTCGCCCTTGAACCACTACCGCCTGCGTAGTACGTATCTCCACGCCCGATATTGCTGTAAAAGTAGTACCTGCATCTACAGCAATTGGCTGGTGACTGTGATTGACGAAAAGCACCTGACCGACAGCCTGGGTTCCAGCAATAACCGAACTGCCTGTCGTCTGTATCGCACGACTATCAGCTACGGCATCGCTGATACTGCGGTCGGGAATAGTACCTGCTGTTACATTTGCCTGTTGAACTTGCGTAGTTGCTGTCAAGAGAAAGGCATTTTGCAGCATTTTATTTTGGCCGGTAATTGAAATAGTCGCAACGGGGTCAGCGCCAAAGACGGGAAAGCCTACGGGAAAGAAGCTGATACCTAATACATGCGGCATAATCAGCAAAATTAAGAGGATAACGGGAACCATTGCCGCGGCCACAACCGGCAATGTCAACCGTTTGCGCTTCCTCCCTCTTCCCACTTTCTCGCCTCTGTCTGCTCTTTCCGCGCTACCAGCCCTCCCTGTTTTGCCAAATACCGAGCCAGTAT
>DATGJV010000620.1:0-12333 GCA_035295005.1 Ktedonobacteraceae bacterium
AACAGGACGCCACACTGAAACCGGGGCAGGACATGAATATCGGTGGCTATCAACTGACGTTCCTGGGCAACTTTTACGAGAATGGTCCGGGGACGCAGACGGTGAATGCTATTGTGCAGGTCTGGCATGACGGCCAGCTTCAGGGCTATATCTATCCCGGTCGCACCTACTATCAGAACTTTGCCAATCAGCCCGCCAGCCATATTTCAATTCAAACCTTTGGTCTGACCGATTTATACGTCTATTTGAATGACTGGAGCGGTACGACGCAGGTCACGCTCAATGTTTTCGTGAATCCACTCGTGCCGCTGGTCTGGCTAGGCGGCATCATTATGTTATTTGGCGGTATCGTCTGCTGGTGGCCTGAACGCCGTAAAGCGACGCGCAAACGATCGGCAACTATCGTCGAAACACCTCCCGCGAGTGTCCAACCGAAGGAGGTACCGGTTTGATGCAAAAACGCTACCTGCTTATCGCGCTGGCAATTGTCGCAATCGTGGGAGCCATCTGGTCGTATATATTGCTCACCACGCCGCCGCAGCAAACGCTCGACCAGCAAGTGCGCGATGTTGGCTTGCAATTGAAATGTCTCACCTGCCAGGGCGAAAACGTCGCTGACTCGCCCTCTGTTTTTGCCGGGGAGTCGCGCACTGTTATTCGCCAGCAGTTGCAGTCTGGCAAATCGGAGCAACAGGTGATCCAATACTTCGTCTCGCGTTACGGAAATAGAATATTGCTTTCGCCGCAGTGGCAGGGTTTCCAATTGCTGGCATGGCTGGTGCCGATAGGTATGCTACTGCTCGGTCTTATTCTGGCATACGCTACACTGCGAACCTGGCGCGTGCAATCTGCCGACAATTTATCGAAACAAAGTGGGAAACAGGAAAATATAGATAATGCCGACCTGGCACGCTACCGTGAACAACTCGAACGCGAACTGTCCGCCGAAGACCCACTGTTCGCGCACCATGAAACGGGGGCGTATTGATGTCATTCCCAGCACTCTTTCTCGCATGTGGGTTGAGCCTACTCGCCCTTGCCTATGTTCTCTACCCGCTCTATCGTAGCAGGTCGGCAAAACCTGCTCCGGTCTCGCCCCTGTCAACAAAAGATATGCAGCCACCGACATCGGATGGCGAGCAAGCTGCCCGTCTTTCCTTACAAGAAGTTGAACTAGACTACCAGCTTGGCAACATTGCAGAAACCGATTATCGCTCCTTACGTGAACGGTACATACGACGCGCCATTCTCGCCATGAAGGCTCGCCATGACAACACGCCGGATGGGCAACTCGAACATGAACATGAGGAAATTTCGCAAAATGGACGGGATGCTGAAATAGACCTGATGATAGAAGAACAATTGCGTAAGATGCGAGAAAAGCATGGCGATGGTGGTAATGATGATGAATGAGAGCAAAATTAATATTGATACCAGATCAAAGGTCCGGGACGGGCGTCCGTCCGTTACGGCCCTGCTTATTTGCATTCTCGCACTCTCCCTTTTCACATTATTCGTTCCTCTCGCCGTGCATGCCGCCACCGGGAGTAACGGGCGTATGTATGGTCAGGTGCTGGATGGCAGCAAGAATAATACGCCACTGTCGGGGCAGAGCGTGACGTTGCAGATGGCGCAGAATGGTACGGCACAAGACCTGAAGAGCGTGAAAACGGATGGGCAAGGGAATTTTTCCTTTAGCGGGCTTGCAACCGACAAAAGCATCAACTATTCTGTCTATATGCTCTATCAGGGGGCGCAATATAATACAAAGCTGATGGATCTCAGCGCAAAACCCGCGCAGCAAGTCAATTTGACGGTCTATGATGCGACGACCAGCATAAAAAAAATTGCTGTCTTGTCTGATTCTATCTTGCTGCACGCGCCAGATGCGCAAAAGGGTATCGTGACGGTTTCCGAGTTGTATGTCTTCAACAATCTTGATAACCATACTTACGTGGGGTCGCTGAATGTTAGTAGCGGCATGCCCAATGCGTTGCGTTTCTCATTGCCGCATACCGCTCGCAATGTCTCGCTGAGTACTGGTTTTGACGGCTATCAATCGGTGCAGGTAGATAGTGGTTTTGCCAGCACTGCGGCAGTGCCGCCGGGCATTTCGCAGTTTGCGTTTACCTTCGATATGCCATACAGCCAGTCCAGCTACGATTTCGATTACCTTGTGGTCTATCCTACCGTGCAACTTTCGCTGTATGTGCCGACAGATGTGCATGCCAGTTCGGATACGTTGACCTCTCATGGTATTGTTACCGCCGATCAGCGCCCATATCAACTGTTACAGGCGAACACACTCAGCCCAGGCAAAGAGGTACACGCGCAGCTAGAAGGTTTGCCAACGGTACTACCTGTCGTCAGCACGTCATCCAGCAGCAACGCCAGTACGCTCTGGCTCGTCGCGGCTCTGATCGTGATGGCGCTCATTATCTTGCTCACATGGTCTATCTACCGTTCCCGCCGTCGCACCGTACCAGCGGCAACGGCGAAAAGCAATGGCAAGGCGCAAGTACCACCTGTACAGGTGGCAAAAGCCGCCGGGAAAGTGAAAGCTGTGCCGACGATGCCAGAAAAAACAGAAAAGGAAACATCCGAGCGGGAAAAGCAGTTGCTCCAGGCATTGCTCGACCTGGATACCGCCTACGAAGCAGGCAAACTATCCAAATCGGTCTATCAGGAGCGCCGTGCAAAAACAAAAGCAAAACTACGCACCTTGATGGCAAGCGAAAACGAACCCGTCAAACGAAATGTGTAGGGGTCCGCTTGAGCGCACCCTCCTGAATGTAGGAGTCCGCTTGAGCGCACTCCCTGGCACGAGCCGCAGCGCTGTGCCAGTCAGCCCAATCGCATTATTGCATCAACAAAAAGGGTCACCATGAACGGTTTCTCTCTTGAGGTACAGGGGTTAAAAAAAAGCTTTGGCTTCAAACCTATCTTGCGCGGCGTCAATTTGAACGTGGGCGCGGGAGAGCGCGTTGCCTTGCTGGGCGCGAATGGCGCGGGTAAAACCACGTTGTTGCGCATACTGGCAGCATTGAGTAGCCCAACGTCAGGGACGGTGTGCTTGAATGGCCTCGATATCGAACGGGACGCACAGCAGATACGCCGCCTTGTCGGCTTTGTGGCGCACACGCCCTACCTGTACGATGAGTTGACCGCACGGGAAAACCTGCTCTTTTTTGGCAAGATGTATTCCGTCGGTGATGCGAAAGAGCGCACACGCCAACTATTACAGCGCGTAGGATTGGAGAAACGTGCGAATGAGCGCGTTCACACACTATCACGCGGACAGGTGCAGCGTCTCGCGCTGGCACGGGCGTTGTTGCACTCGCCACAATTGTTGTTACTTGACGAACCAGATACGGGACTCGATCAGGAAGGCAATGAACTGCTGGCAGATATATTGTCTGAACATGTCATGCAAGGTGGCGCGGTATTGTTCACCACGCACCAGCTTGAGCGTGCGCTGGCATTGAGCGACACAGTCCTCATACTGAGCGGAGGCCGTATTGTCTCGCGGCAAGCAACAAACGGGTTGGCGTTGGATACTATACACCAGCAATACCACGAGGTTTTACAATAACGATGGTTTTTCTCGAACAGGTTCTCGCAATATTATGGAAAGATATCCGCTACGAACTGCGCAGCAAGCAGATGTGGATGGGTATGGGCCTGTTTGCCTTGTTGGTGCTGGTTATATTCAATTTTGCCTTTGACCTGCGTGTAGATAACAAGTCAGCCGTTGCGCCGGGCGCATTGTGGATTGCGTTTGTCTTCGCCAGTTTGCTGGGTCTGGGTCGCACCATAGCGGCGGAACATGAAAAGGGCGCGATGGACAGGCTATTGCTCTGTCCTGTGAACCGCAAAGCTATTTATCTTGCGAAGTTGCTGGGCAATATGCTATTTATCGGCGTAGTGGAACTTGTGGCATTGCCAGTTTTTGTGGCTCTCTTCAATGTCTCGTTAAATGCGGGAACATTAGTGCTGATTGTCATGCTTGGTACAATAGGAGTGGCGGCGATAGGGACGCTGTTCTCGGCAATGGCGGCAGCCACACGAGCGCGAGAATTACTGTTGCCCATTCTGATATTTCCGTTGATTGTTCCCGTTGTTATCGGCGCGGTACGAGCCACCAGCGATTTGATTGTCCCGTTGGCAAACGAGCCACCCTGGCTGGGCTTAATTGCCGCCTTTGATGTGATTTTTCTGAGCGTTTCCATGCTCACATTTCAATATGTTATCGAGGAATAATCTGTAGGGGCCCGATTTATCGCGCCCTATCTTAGAGGCGCAATTCATAGCGCCCTATATCGCGTCCGTGGAGGAATAGCATGGCATTAGCGAATCGCGCAACGAAAGTTGAGCGTCCCAACGTAGAGGGAACGAGGAAGGCGAAAAAAGCGTCGTTTCCGCGTGCCTCTCTCGTACTGGGAACGCTTTCGTTCATCGGCATCATGGTTTCTATCTGGATGATTTTTCTGTACGCGCCAACTGACGCAGTAGAGGGTCAGCCACAGCGCATATTTTACGTTCACCTTTCAGTAGCCATACCAGGTATGCTCGCCTTTGGCATCGTTGCGCTGGGCGGGATTATGTACCTGTGGAAGAAAGACGAGCGCTGGGACTGGGTAGCGCGAGCGGCGGCTGAACTTGGCACCGTGTTCATTACCTTGACCCTGATTACCGGTTCTATCTGGGGTCGCCCAATCTGGGGAACGTGGTGGACGTGGGATGCACGGTTGACCACAACGCTGATTCTCTGGTTTATCTACGTTGGCTACATTATGTTGCGCAGCTATATGGGTCGCACTCATGCCAGCGCACGCGCAGGTGCCGTGCTTGCCATTATCGGGGTGATAGATGTCCCGATTATCTACGAGTCCGTCAACTGGTGGCGCACACTGCACCCGCAGCAAGTGATATCCCTCGGCTCGTCACCGCAATTGCCGCCGGAGATGCTCTACACGCTGATGGTGACGTTCGTTTCGTTCTCGTTGCTCTTCAGCTTCCTGATGGTGCAACTGTATCAATTAGAGAAAACGCAGACGCTGGCGCAACGCTTGCGGGCTGAGATTGAATAGCGTATAGTATAAAGGAGAGAATTCCATGCAGGATATTGGCTATGTGATTGCCGCCTATGCAATTGTCTGGGCCGGTCTATTTGCCTATTTAGCGGTAATCATGCTGCGCATTCGCGGCGTGCGTACCGAACTTGCCGCCGTTAAGGAACTTGTACGCGAACAGAACGAGAAAAGTTTAAAGGTATAACATTCATGCCAACCACAGCAAAAACCCGGAGGAAAGCTACTTCCAGTGTACCAGCGAAGAAAGTGCCGAAAGTACAGAAGGAGCAATCACCATTTGTTCGTATCGCCACGCTGGTCGTGGGCGACGCGATTGTCTTTTGCATCTTCGCGGCAATTGGACGCAACAGTCATGGTGAGGCGAGCGGGCTGGCCGCTATTCCGCAAATTGTGCTAACGGCGTTGCCTTTCGCTGTCGGCTGGTTTATCGTTTCACCTTTCATCGGCGTCTTTCGCCGCGAGCTAGCCAACCAGCCGAAAGCAATGGCGATGCGCACAGCCCTTGCCTGGCTCCTTTCGTGGCCCGTTGGTTTGTTACTGCGCTGGTTCTTCGTAGATCGTCTGAAAAATCCTCCTACATCCGCCGGTGACTTTACTGCGTTCGCTACCGTAACTTTCCTTTTCAATATGATCGTGCTGTTGATCTGGCGTGTGCCGTATGCATTAAACAACAAAGCACGAGAGAATATAGCTCGCTCACAGGAGAAATAATGTGTTTAAAAACAGCACACGTCATGGAAAATCAGCTTGATTTTCCATGACGTGTGCTGTTTTTAAACACATTATTTCTCCTGTTGCAATCTGCTTAGCAATGCTGTATCCTCTATGCAGGAGGGACAGGTTAATGTCGGCTGAGATGAACACACAGGTTGCTAGCTCCACTTTTCTGCTGCCTCATGCATTCGCGGGAACATTGATCGCGGCTGAAGGATTGGATGGTTCGGGAAAGAGTACGCAATTTCGCCTGCTCAAGTTCTGGCTGCAGGCGGAAGGGTACGAAGTAGTTACCACTGAACTCGTCTCCTCGAAATTGATTAAACGGGCGCTGAAGGCTGGCAAGAAACAGGGCAATATGGACTCGATGCTGCTCAGTATTCTGCACGCGGTGGATTTTGCGGAACTGTATGAGCGCGAAATTGTACCGGCACTCAAGCGCGGTTCCGTTGTGCTGGCTGATCGTTATGTCTATACCGCACTCGCTCGTGATGTAGCACGCGGCGTCGAGCAAGACTGGATTCAGAACGTGTATAGTTTTGCCGCTTGCCCCGATTTGAGCGTCTATTTTCAACTAAGCGTGGACGAATCGTTGGAGCGCACAATAAGCCAGCAGGAGCGCGTGAAGTATTATCAGGCCGGATTGGATTTAGGGCTGAGCCGAGATCCAACGACTAGCTTTCGGGCCTTCCAACAGCGTATTTTACAGGCATATGAGAGCATGATTGATTCCTATCATTTGCTGCGCCTGGATGCCACCTTGCCAATTAAACAACAACAACAGATTTTGCGCGACGCGATTGCGCATATTTTGTCTGCCGAATAGGAATAGAAAATCGAGGAGAACAGATGGCGCGTGACGAAGACCAGTCTGGCAAGCATGGCATGCCGATGATTTATCCTGAACGCCCTCGCCTGATTGTGCTGGAGGGCATTGATCTCTCCGGTCGCACAACACAGGTACAGCTCTTGCTGGCCTGGCTTATCGCGCAGCACTACCACGTTACAACAACCGCGTGGCGCACCTCTCCGCTTATCTCAGACCTGCTGGGGCGAGTGCGTACCGGTCCGCCATTGCGGCCTCTCTCCTATAGTATGTTGTACGCCGCCGATCATATAGATCGCACGCAACACGTAATTCGACCGGCCCTCGAACGCGGCGAAATTGTGCTTGCTGACCGTTACCTGTATACTGCACTTGCTCGCGATACCGCCCGTGGTTTGGACTCTTCCTGGGTGCAGAACCTGTACCGCACTTCTGTGCAACCGGACGCCGTTTTTTACTTGCATATCAGTCCCGAAGAGGCGGTAAAACGGCGACTCAGTCTGCAACAGCAACGTTTGGGCGAGGTACATCAAGGAAAACACAAATCCGCTAAGGATGACAAAGAGCATAAACAGCGCAAACAGGAAAAGGAAGCGAAAAAAGGGATGCAGATGGCACCAACCATCCCAACACCAGCTTTGACCGGTGAGGCTCTGGAAAGTTTCCGTAATTTTGAGGTGAGGATGTATAGTGAGTACCAGCAAATGCAAAAAGCGTATGGATTTACCGTTATTGAAGGTAATCAGCCCATTGACCAGATACAGGCCATCCTACGGCGTGCTATTATGCGGCTCTTGTTGGATATGTGAGGAAGGGAGTGCTATCCAGTGAAAATTTTACATGTATCCGATCTGCACTATAAAGAGGCACCTGAGACCTGGACGTTGTTGAAAGAGGCGGCGCGACAATTCGAGCTGTTGCATCCAGATATCATCCTGATCACTGGCGACCTGACCAACGATGGGTTGGATGAACAGTTCCAGCGCGTGAAACGCTTTATTGACTCGCTTGATTTTTGCACTTTGCTCGTGATTCCTGGCAATCGCGATCAAACACGGACGGTCGTTCCCGCGGCAACCGAGCGTAGCGATCTGGAATACTTCCTGTTGACCCATCCTGATCCGGTCACGATGCTCGATGAGATTGGCTCATTTGAGGATGTTAACCACGGACGCCAGGGCAAATTCTTCGATCATTTTGCCGCCACCGAATTTTTTTATCGCGCCAATGGAATTGCTGCCGTGGGCCTCAATAGCGAACCCGATATTACGCCGCGCCAGATAGAAATGGCGATGCAGCATTTCAATAAAGGGCCAGTGGGAGAGTATCGCATCTTCTGCGCCCACCACAGCTTTTTGCCGGTGCCAACTAAGAAGCTCAAACCGGGCGATGTTGTGCCGCGTGCCGCCGATATCCTGCAAACCCTGATTGAACTGAACGTGGACTTATTGTGTTGCGGACATATTCATCGTAGCCATGTCTGGGATTTATCGGATGGGCGGCACCGCCTGCTCTGTTGTAATGCTGGCTCTTTGCTCGATACATCGGGTAAAAAAGATAACGGATATTTGGAGATTGAGATTGAGCGAGACCTGCGCATTGTCAAACGCACGCTTTTCTCAGGTCGGACAGAGGTTCTGTACCATCGCTCGCGTTTTGGCGAATTCTTGCAAGCTCGCCAGCAGGGTTTGAGCGATGGCGCAGGAGATGTAAGCACATATGTGCCGGGGGCACCCGCAGAAGATACGAATAATAGCGGCGAAAGTCGGACCAAAGGGAAGAAATCGAAAGGCAAGAAGTAGCCTGATACATTATTATGGCGGAGGATTACTGTTATGGGTAAACAAACAAAACAGACATCATCACCAGCAGAACCAAAAATGGAGAAAAAACTGCGCAAGCGCGAGCGCACGTTGCGTGAACGCTTACAAGATGCTAGAGAGGCACAGGCTGAGGCGCTTGCACGCTGCCAACGGGCGGAAGCTCGCCTGGAAAAACGCACGCTGCGGACGCAAAAGCTAGAAAAGCGTTTGACGGATGTCCAACAACAACTAAACATTATGTACACGCTACCAGATGAACAGGCAACACAGCCTTTACCTGTTTCAAATGCTGAGGACTCATCAGTTACTGAGTCAGAGCCAACGCAAGGTCAGACGGCTGAAGCAGAACAAGCTCTCCTGGCTCCCTCATCTGAGAGTATGCGCGAGGAAATTGAACGGCTTGCCGAGGCATTGCATGTGGAAATAGAAGTCGCGTCGGTGTTTGTAGCAAACCCGGATGGCTCAAGCGAGGTTGGTGAGATTAGCGCGACCGATGAGGCTGGTGAAGATATTGACCTGAATGAAGAAATTGCCATTGCAGACAATACTATTGTCCAATCAGGAGAAGCAAGCGGACTGGCGAAGATAGCACGAAGTGTCGCTGAGACAGCAGAACGTGCTGCTCGCGTTGCCATTGAACGGGCGGTAGACGTTGCGGCGCGTCTCGAGCAGATGAGTTCCGGGCGTCACCTCATACAGGAATTGATACAAACGCAATCGGAGGCCGATCGCGCCAGCGCCATTGCTCAACAAGCCCAAAGCGCCGCCGAAGCAGCCGAGCGCCTCGCGGCTGAGGCCGAGATACAATCATCTGTATCTTTAGATAGAGAACCTCTTCCTACCGAAACCGAGAATCACACCTCTATTCCTGCTGACCCGGCGGTTTCAACAACTGAGACCGAAACGCAAACCTCTACACCTCTTGCTGGAGAGACTTCCGTATCTGCCAACGAAGAGGAGGTACAGGAGGAGATAGCCAGAGAAGAAGAGGTACAGGAGGAGTCAGCCGAAGAACAGATACTCTCTACTCTGGAAGAAATGGCTCTGGAAGAGGTCGCCCTGGAGGAAATGATTCGTGAAGAGATGGCACTGGCGGAGCAAGAGGTTGGTGCAACCCCGGAAGAAATGACCCAGGAAGCATCTCGAAATACAGATACATTGCAAGCAATCCGTTTGCTTTCGCCTGAGAGCATCGAGGAAACCACGGACATAGAGGGAGTAGAGGAGATTGAAGATAGCGGGGATGTTACGGATGTGGAAGAGATCGAGAGTGTAGAGGAAATTGAGGAGGAGGAGGACATGGTTCAGGCTATTACCGCCAGGCTGATTGCTGATGCAGCTGCGGCGGCTGCCGCCGAAGCGGAGGCACTGGCGGAGGCCAGTAGTTCACGTACACGCGAAGCCCGGCGTTTTGCCACCGATGCCGACCGCGCTTTAGAGGAAGTGCGTACCGCTATTCGCAACGGCTCGATAGCTGAAGATGAAGCGGCTATTCGACTGCATTACGCGGAACATGAAGCTACCCGCGCTCATGCTCTGCTTGCGGATGCTGAGGCTGCTGAAGAAGAGGCCCTCAACGCTGCCCGCAATGCCGAAGCGGATGCCGAAGTCGCCGAAGGTATGGCTTTTGCCAGCAATGATATCGCGGAAAACGCACTCGAAACACCTGTCGCCCCTACATTGACCCGTGAGAATGTATCAGCAAATAATGGCGAACATCCCGACAAGAAGGATGTGCAAGATGTAAACGATTCCGAAAACACAACAAAAATTCGCAAAATTTACCCCCGGCAACCAATGTGAGCCGTGTTTGTGGAATGTGTGAGGAGTTAAGTTGCGTTCGTGAACCTCTATCTATTTACGAGGACGAAGTAGCCCATCGCTGGTGGAAGCTATTGCCGCGTACAAACCTGCCTCTGGATGATGGCAAGACCTGCCAGCTTGTATATGGGGGTCGCGCCGGTAGTGCGGTGGGTCCTGATATACACGATGCAGTGCTGTTTTTTCATGAGACGGGAGAACGCCGCGCCGGTGATATCGAACTGCATGTTCGTGCCAGCGACTGGTACATGCACCGGCACCATACCGATGCGCGTTATAACAATGTGATTCTGCACGTGGTGCTGGTGTGCGATATCACCGGTTCCGTGCGGCGTCAAGATGGGACAGTTATCCCCATGTGTTCACTCAACGACATACCTGTAGTGAAATCTGCTCAACACCCATCTATCTGGCCTTGCCATGTGGTGGTGCCAACTATGAGCGACGAGGAACGGGACAAATTGCTGCTGAGAGCGGGCCTGTTGCGCTTTGAACAGAAAGCGCATGCTTTTGTTGAACAATTGCACAACCAGCATACTGCCTCTACGCGAGATAACATGCTAACATTGCAAACATTCAGTAGCCACAATGCTTGCCTGATAGTTGCACTGGCTGAAGGTCTGGGCTATGGTCGTGACCGCGCACTTTTTCGCGCCATCGGCGATTACTTGCTGGGCATAACACAGCAGATACCGGAGCCGCCTGGGCGCAATCCTGAGCCAGCGCCACTTGATGCTAAACGCTTGCATATATTGCGCAACCTCATACAACAATGGAGTGTTAATGGTGCATGGGAGACGATGAAGCAAGTTCTGGCATATCAGACACGAGAGCCAGGGTACCCTGGCTCTAATTCTGCATCTGACCCAACCGACGCATTGCGCACTATATTTGCCGATCTTGGTCGTGCGCGGGCGGATATTCTTATATGCAATGTTGTGTTGCCGTTTGCCTGTGCGGTTGGGCTGATCGAGAATGATGCGTTGCTGGTTGAACAGGCACAACGACTATTTGAAACCTATCCCCAACTTTCATCGAACCGTATTACTCGCGCCATGCAAAAACAATTACAGATGGCGCATGAACCACACGGAGCATGCCGCCAGCAGGGGTTGCACTATATTTACCAACAGACGTGCCGGGAGAAATGGTGCGAGCAGTGTATTGTGGGAAGGGAACGTTTATGACGCAACAGGGAGAACATCGGGGCGAATCAGAGGGCGAAAGGCTGGCGCGTTTCCTGGCACATGCCGGTATTGCTTCGCGCCGCCACGCTGAAGATCTGATAGCTGCTGGACGTGTAAAGGTGAATGGCGCGGTCGTTACCACACAAGGAACACGTATTGATCCTGAGCATGATGTAGTGCTGGTGGATGGTAAAGCGGTAAGGGCAACACAGGCCCATGTCTACATACTTCTGCACAAGCCGTCCGGCTATGTGACGACCGCTCGTGACCCACAGGGACGCCCGACGGTGCTTGACTTGCTGCCACCTGCTATACGCGCCTTGCGTGTTTATCCTGTAGGTCGCCTTGACAGGGATACCAGTGGCCTCTTGTTGCTGACCAATGATGGAGATTTCGCGTTGCGCCTCTCACATCCACGCTATTCGCTGGAAAAATGCTATCACGCGCTCCTGCATGACTGTCCAACGAAGGACGAACTGGAACAACTGCGCAACGGTGTGACATTTCGAGAAGACGATGGTAGTCTGTTCACCACCTCACCTGCCCGTGTGCGCGTATTGCGCCGCGAAGGCCGCGCTTGCTGGCTGGAACTGGCAATACACGAGGGCCGCAAACGCCAGATTCGTCGTATGCTGGCGAGTGTCGGCCACTCTGTATCGCAACTGGAGCGTGTTGGCATTGGCTCACTCGCGTTGGGAAACCTACCGGTGGGAAAATGGCGCTATTTAACGGAAGATGAGGTGCGGGGGCTGAATGATGGCAGCGATAATGGTTAGGGAAATTTATTCTGTCGCATATCTGATCATCAGTCGTTCGCCACGTACCCAGCGCCAGAGCCATTCTTCAAACGTCCAGGGCATCTGGTAAAG